>NZ_LSJT01000130.1:0-21235 GCF_001556795.1 Dermacoccus sp. CCH2-D9 | reverse complement strand
CTGCCGACGATCGTCGACTTGGCGTGGTCCCCGGTCGTGCTGGGCGTCGCAGGCGAGTCGGCCGCCATCGACGGCGCGGCCGCGGCCAGGGTCAGGGCACCCACGCCGGCAGCGGCGAGAGCAGGGAACATCTTCCTGGGGAACTTCTCAGGACGAATGCGTGACGATGGCGCTTCCCTCCGCGCGACGTCGGCCGCGAGAACCGCAGCTCAGTGCGGCAACGACCCACTTCTGCGCCGAACCCGTCAGGTGATCCATGTTTTCGCGATGCGACAAATGCATGTCGCCCATACAGTCATGTACAAAAAAGCGGTAGGCCATCAGGCCGACGCACCTGGCACCGGCGGTGACACGTCGATGAACGTCTACTTCTCCAACTCCACCTCGAACCGCGGCACGCCGATCGCCGTCGACGACATGCAGAACTCGTCCAACGGCGACGTCGCGCTCGTCCACCTCAGCGAACCGGCCCCCGTCAACCAGTACATGCCACTCGCGGACTCCTACGACGCGCGACTCCGACGTCATCGACGACTACGGCCTGCGCGCCACCCTCGTCCCGACATCGGGGCTCTACAAGGCCGACGTCTCCATCCTCGGTGAGAGCACCGACGCCTACGGTGGTCGCGCGATCCACCTCGAGGGCGCCGACGGCCCGCGTCGTCGTGCGAACGGAGGTCGCGGTCAGCGGCCTACCGGAGGCTGGTCAGACCGCACAGTACAGAACGCGAGGTGGCAGGGTCTGCAGATGCTGACGCGCTACGACGCCGCGTTCGATCAGCGCCGCAAGCGCATCGTCGACTGCGGCCTGCTGTGCCGGCGGCCTCGAGCGCCTCGCGATGTGCCGGACCATTCGGAAGTGACGCCAGGACGTGACGCTCCGTCGTCGATTCAGTCGGGGTCATGAGGGCCCTCTCACGTGGGTCACGGTGCTCGTGCATCGCGAGCTGACGACAATGGTGGTCCGCCTGTGGCGATGGCGCTCAGGGTGTAGCGGGCAGGGATGGACCCTGGCGGCGCCGAGTAACGCCTTCATGGACAGCGAGTGGCTGACGAACGACGCGTGCCCCGCAGCGTCGGGGGCTACGGGGCACGGCGATTGGATGATTGGCTCGTGGTCAGAGCGGCCAGGTGTCCGACATGCGGTGCTCGCCGGTCTTCACGACGACGTGGTGAGCGGAGCTCGCCTGAGCTGCGTCGGCCGAGTTGGCGGCGACGATGGCCACCGTCGGGGCCGCGGCGGCAGCCACGAGCGCAGCGGATGCGGAAAGCTTCTTGAAGATGGCCATGGTCACTCCTGGATAGGATGCGTAATGTAGAGAGTTCAACAATTCGGCCGTTGATGGGTCAAGTTGTAGGTCAAGTATGCCTCGTCCTGGGGGCTGGAAGTGGTTACCGATGAGTTTTGGTGAGCGGCTCAAAGCGGCGCGCAAAGAAGCGGGGCTGTCGCAGACAGAACTGGCGGGCAACAGGTGCAGCGTCAGCTACGTCTCCCACCTCGAATCCGGTCGTCGCACCCCCACTCCGGAGATGCTTCGGTACTTCGAGACGGCCCTGGGCGTGGCGCCGGGTTCGCTGGGCGACGCCTCTGACCTGTCGGGCGCGGGACGCCGGCGGGCAGGAGACGCAGGGGCAGTCGCGCTCTACTCCGAAGCCGTCCTCTCTTGGCGGCAGGGTGTGTTCGCCCTGGCGCAGGAGCAGGCCATGGAGGCACGTTCCCACCTCACGGTAGGCAATCGTTCTGACCTCGACCTCCTCATCGGTGCGCTGCTCGTCGAGATCCACATCGACCTGGGTCACTACCAGGACGCAGTAACAGAGGCATCACGACACCTCGAAGCGGCTCGTTCTGTCGGCTCGGCGCTGCTCGAGGCCCGCGCCGGAGTGTTGTTGTCGAAGGCCGCGCGCGTCAATGGCGATGTCGCCCTTGCTGCATCAAAGGCAGCCGACGCCGTGCGGCTGTGTCAGTCGGCTCATCTGCCATTGACCGTGACGGTTCAAGCACTGATCGCGGCGATCTCCGCGGGTCACGTCGATTCGGCGGTGTATGCGCGTGAGCTCGAGGAGTCGTCCGCTGCACTGGAGGACAGTCCGACTCGCGGCCTGGCCGAGTGGGTGCTCGGCAACGTGGCGTGGCACAGCGGTGACGTCGAGGCCGGCAAGGCTGCGCACGATCGAGCGAACCAACTCCTGTCGCCCACCGCCGACTTCCGCAACTGGGCTCGTTTCCCGCGCGTTGCGGCGGAAGAGCGACTCCAGGCCGGCTGCGAGGACGGGGTGGCGGAACTGTTACGCGAAGCGAAGAGCCGCCTCGACCTGCTCGAGAGCGCGGACGAGTTGGCGACCCTCGCCATCGTGCGTGCACGGTTCGCGCGGGCGCAGGGGCACGTGGATGAGGCGCTCGACGACATCCGCGCCGCCCTCGAGGATGCCGACCTGCCGCCGAGCACGCAGGGGCGCCTGTACCTCGCCGCTGCCCACGCCTACGGCGAACAGGGCGACATGACGCAGGCGACGGCCGTCGCACTGCAGGCAGCACGCCGCTTCACCGAGGCCGGCGACGTCAACCAAGCCCGTACTGCCTGGGAGTTCGTCGACGAGACCGCGCAGGCCGCAGAGCAGGCGAACGCCTGACGTCAGGGCGTTCGCAGCCGCGTCAGCAGTGTTTGGATCGCGGCCGCGAAACCTGCCGGGTCGGCGACCATCGACAGGTGGCCGGCTCGCGGAATCGTCACCGTCGGCGCGCCCGCGAAGTTCTGTTGCGCGACCTGGAGCGAACCGCCGGACGTCGCGTCCTCGGCACCCCAGACGATGCCGCGCGGCACGCGGATGGCGCGCACCTGTTCGGGGCTCACGTGCGTCATGGCGTGTGCGGCCATGACGCGCATGGCGCCCTCCGCGTCGCGTGAGCGCAGCGGCCGCATCCACGCGTCGATCAGTCGGTCGGCGTCGGGGCCCTGCAGGCCGCGACACGTCGAACCGCACTGGTCGTCGAAGATCGGGCGCGCGAGCACGTTCGTCTGCGTGCCGAGTCGGTAGAGCGTCGTGACGTACGGCAGGCGCGAGACGATGCCCGTCCACGCACCCGGGTCGGCCGATCGTCCCTCTAAGGCCATGGCGTCCCCGTCGGCGAAGATGACGCCGCCGATGGCGCCCGGGGCATCGAGCGCCGCGCGGCCGACGACGGCCGCGCCCAGCGAGTGCCCGACAAGCACCGGCCGCTCGATGTGCAACGCCTCGATCAGACCCGTGACGGCGCGCGCCTGATCCTCGATCGAGTAGTGGCCCGTGTACTGGGAGTAGCCCGCCCCGGGCAGGTCGATGGCGTAGACGACGTGGTTCTTCGCGAGCTCCGGCGCCGTGAGCGACCACGCGACCGTCGACTCGGCGAAACCGTGGACGAGCACGATCGGTGTGCCGTGCGAACCCCACACGCGGTAGTGCACGCCCGCGCCGTCGACGACGACGTCGCGCCCGTCGGGCGCCTGCAGCGTCTGCGGCGGCCGCACGAGGGTGTTCAACGTCAACGATGCGATCGTCACGACGAGAAACAGTTTGACGACGACGCGCGCCACCCGGCGCATCAGCCGTCGACCACGCCCTGGAGCGGGCCGGCCGCCAGGGGAGGCGCCGCCGTCGGGCGCACTGGCGGCGGTGCTCATGCGGCTCATTCGGCGAGGCCGTTCGTCACGTCGTCAGCAGTGCTCGCGCCGGCTGCGCCCGCGACGTCCTCACCGACGGTGCCGGTACCACCGGCAACCTCGCCGGCGCGCATGGTCTCGACATGGGCCGTGATGCGGCGCTCGCCGTACCCCTGCACCCAGATCGCCGCGGAGATGTAGAGGAACAGCAACGTGATGACGATCCACGGCGCCCAGTGACCGCCGAGCCACCAGATGACGACGACGGGGACGAGATACGTCGCGAGTTGCGTCAACCCGCCGAGGATCGCGTGCCAGGTGCCCTGCGGATCGTGCGGCGCCCCCGTTGCGTCGCGTGCCCGCTTTTCGCGGGCTGCAGCCTGTTCGCGACGCATCTGGGCACGCTCAGCGGCCGTCTGCGGGCGGCGTCGCGGTTTCAGCCCGAGGTTCGTCGCGAACGCCTGACGGGTCAACGACTGCGTGCCGACGTGCACGAGAATCATCCCGAGGCACAGGCACGTCAGCGATCCGGGGCGACGCTCTCGCCGAGCACGATCATGACGAACAGGCCGGTGCGTTCGACCAAGTGCGGGCCGCTGAGGCGCGGCGCGTCCGACTCCTTGCCGTCCGGGCGCCGCAGCGACAGGCTCATCTCGAGGAGGGCGGGCGGCGAGCGCCCAGCCGAGCAGGTGCTCGGGCACGAGCGGGGTGAGCAGCCACAGCGTGCTGACGCCCGGGCCCCACAGCAGCGGACGCATGGCGCCGACGCCGCGTCGTCCGCTCCACCACAGCGGCCACACGGCCGTGCGCGCGATGACGTAGCCGACGGCGAACAGCCACGGATGGCCGTCGATGAGGGGTTCGACGCCGAGTGCGAGCACGCCGACGCCGGCCATCGAGGTGAACATGAGCGGGCGTCCGCGTGGGCCGATGCCGCCGTGCACGTTCGTCAGCGCCGTCACGTTGAACCACGCGAACCACACGAGCATCGTGAGCTCGATCGTCGCGGCGATGCGCCCGCGACCCGGGTCGCCGTGCAGCAGGTGGGTGAGGCGCTCGATGGCGACGACGAAGACAAGGTCGCAGAACAGCTCCAACCACCCGACGTGTTGGTGCCGCACGGTGGTCTCGCCGATCGCCTCTGACATGCACCCAGCATGAAGGCGTGCAGGTGTGCGCGACGAATGCACGCAGCGCCTCTGGCGGTGGTGGGCGGTAGAGTCACCCTTATATGCCCCGTCGCCCGCACCGGGTGGGCCGCCGGGGCGGGCCAGACCACCGATCGTCGATCCGCAGGGAGTCACTCGCGTGAGCGCACCCCGTCCCGCAGCCGTCATCGTCCTCGCCGCAGGCGAGGGCACCCGCATGAAGTCCGACATCCCGAAGGTGTTGCACACGATCGGTGGCCGCAGCCTGCTCGGCCACGCCATCGACGCGGCACGCGGCACGCAGCCGCAGCACCTTGCGGTCGTCGTGCGTCACCAGCGCGACGTCGTCGCCGCGAACATCGAGCAGTTCGAGCCGGGCGCGACGATCGCCGACCAGGACGAGATCAAAGGCACCGGCCGCGCCGCCGAGTGCGCTCTCGCCGCACTGCCGGGCGACCTGAGCGGCACCGTCCTCGTCACCTACGGCGACGTGCCGCTGCTCGCGACGCAGACCCTCGTTGACCTGACGAGCGCGCACGAGGCGGGCGGCAACGCCGTCACCGTGCTGACCGCGGAGGTCGAGAACCCGACCGGCTACGGCCGCATCCTGCGCGACGAATCCGGTTCCGTCGCCGGCATCATCGAGCACAAGGACGCTCTCGCCGCCCGCGAGGCCGGGGACGCGAAGCTCGCGCACGCGCTCGACATCCGTGAGATCAACTCGGGCATCTACGCCTTCGACGCGATCGTGCTGCGTGAGAGCCTCGCGAAGGTGACGACGGACAACGCCCAGGGCGAGAAGTACCTCACCGACGTCCTCGCCCTGGCCCGCGCGGCCGGTGGGCGCGTCGAGGCGCACACGATCACCGACCTGTGGCAGACCGAGGGTGTCAACGACAAGGTGCAGCTCGCCGCGATGGGCCGCGAGCTGAACCGTCGCGTCGTCGCGCAGGCCATGCGTGACGGCGCCATCGTCATCGACCCGGCGACGACGTTCGTCGACGTCGACGTCTCCATCGGCCGCGACACGGTCGTCCAGCCGAACACCCAGCTGCGCGGCGCGACGACGATCGGTGCGCGCTGCGAGATCGGCCCCGACACGACGCTCGTCGACACGGAGGTGGCCGACGACGCGTCCGTCGTGCGCACGCAGGCCAACCTCGCGACGATCGGCGCCGGCGCGAGCGTCGGCCCGTTCAGCTACCTGCGCCCGGGCACCGAACTCGGCGCGAAGGGCAAGATCGGCGGGTTCGTCGAGACGAAGAACGCGCAGATCGGTGACGGCGCCAAGGTGCCGCACCTCACGTACTGCGGCGACGCCGTCATCGGTGAGGGCGCCAACATCGGCGCGGGCACGATCTTCGCCAACTACGACGGTGTCAACAAGCACACGACGCACGTCGGCGCGCACAGTTTCGTCGGATCCGACTCGGTGCTCATCGCGCCTGTCACGATCGCTCCGGGCGCCTACGTCGCCGCCGGCAGCGCCGTCGACGGTGACGTCGAGGCCGGCCAGATGGCCGTCGCACGCGGCCGTCAGCGCAACATCGACGGCTGGGTCGAGCGCCGCCGTGCCGGGACGAAGACGGCGGACGCCGCGCGTGACGTCGCGCACGCCTCGCCTCGGGCCGCCGCCGGTGAAGCGGCGTCCACTAGTGTTGACGAGGAATCCTCCGCAGACGAAGGGATCACGAAGTGAGCCTGTCCATGAAGCGCACCACCGAGAAGAACCTCATGGTCTTCTCCGGGCGGGCCAACACCGAGCTCGCGAAGGCGGTCGCCGAGGGCCTCGGCACGCAGCTCGTGCCGATGCAGGCGTACGACTTCGCGAACTCCGAGACGTACGTGCGTTACGACGAGTCCGTGCGCGGCTGCGACGCGTTCGTCATCCAGAGCCACACCGCTCCCGTGAACCAGTGGATCATGGAGCAGCTCATCATGGTCGACGCGCTCAAGCGCGCCTCCGCGAAGCGCATCACCGTCGTCGCGCCGTTCTACGGCTACGCCCGTCAGGACAAGAAGTCGCGCGGTCGCGAGCCGATCTCGGCGCGCCTGGTCGCGGACATGTTCAAGACGGCCGGCGCGAACCGCCTCATGGCCGTCGACCTGCACACCGACCAGATCCAGGGCTTCTTCGACGGCCCCGTCGACCACCTGCAGGCGCTGCCCGTCATCACCGACTACGTCGCCAAGAAGTACGGCGACGAGAACCTTGCCGTCGTCTCGCCGGACGCGGGCCGCATCAAGGTCGCCGAGGCGTGGAGCAAACGCCTCAACGGCGCGCCGCTGGCGTTCATCCACAAGACGCGTGACGTCACGCGCCCCAACCAGTCGGTCGCGAACCGCGTCGTCGGCTCCGTCGAGGGCCGCACGTGCCTGCTCGTCGACGACATGATCGACTCCGGCGGCACGATCTGCCACGCCGCCGACGCGTTGATGAACGCGGGCGCGGAGTCCGTCGTCATCGCCTCGACGCATGCGATCTTCTCCGACCCGGCGCTCGAGCGGCTCGCGAACTCGGTGGCGCGTGAGGTCATCGTCACCGACACGCTGCCGATCACGGACGAGAAGAAGTTCGACAAGCTGACGGTGCTGTCGATCGCACCGCTGCTGTCGCAGGCGATCCGCGAGGTCTTCGAGGACGGCTCCGTGACGAGCATGTTCGACGAGATGGAGTGATCTCACCCTGACGAACGCGGCGCCGCGCATCCCACCCGGGGTGCGCGGCGCTACGCGTTCACGCCGTTTCGTGTTAGCGCGCCGCCCCGCTAGACTGTTCCGGTTGCCTCGGCGAGGGACGAGACGGGCGCGCGCAGCGAGCCCCGAGGGTCCGTGATCGACGCGGTGGCGCTCGTCTGCGAGATCCCGCGGCCCCAGGCCGCCCGCGCCGACCTGCGTCGACGCGCCCGCATCGTGTCCGCGCGTCGCGTCCCGACGAGGCCACCGACCATTCCGGCGGCACGCGTCGTCGGTCCTGACGCACCGAAGGGCACCACCATGGCTGCTGACCAGATCGTTCTCGAAGCTCAGCTTCGCACCGAGTTCGGCAAGGGCGCCGCGCGCCGCATCCGCCGCAACGACATGATCCCCGCCGTCCTCTACGGGCACGGCGAGACGCCGGTTCACCTCGAACTGCCCGGCCACGACACGATGATGGCCGTCAAGAACCCGAACGCGCTGCTCACGATCCGTTTCGACGGCAAGGAGGAGCTCGCGCTCGCCCGCGACGTCCAGCGCGAGGTCATCCGTCGCTTCATCGAGCACGTCGACCTCGTCATCGTCAAGAAGGGCGAGAAGGTCGAGGTCGACGTTCCGGTCCACGCCGAGGGTGAGGCCGCTGCCGAGACCGTCGTCACGACCGAGAACGGCATGCTGACGGTCCTCACGCCCGCCACGGACATCCCCGAGGTGTTCACCGTCTCCGTCGAGGGCGCCGAGGCCGGCACGCAGATCCTCGCCAAGGACATCACGCTGCCGTCCGGTGTCGAGCTCGTCTCCGACGAGGAGATGCTCGTCATCAACGTCACCGAGCAGATCTCCGCCGAGGCCCTCGATGCCGAGCTCGCCGAGGCCGAGGCCGAGGCCGGCATCGAGCACGAGGAGTCCGACCAGGAGACCGAGGGCGACGACGCTGCCGAGGCTCCCGCCGAGGGCGACGCCGCGGGCTCCGAAGACTCCGAGTGATCCGCCGCCCGCCTCCACGCGGGCATCGGATCTCCACGACGACGGGCCATCGCTCACCGATCCTGGTGAGCGGCAGCCCGTCGTTCGCGTTCCGTCGCGGCGCGGTCGTCGGCTCGATCGCGGATGAGGGCGCGCGTTTCGTCGACGTGCCCAGCGTGCGCCCATGCGCGATCCGGCATACTTGGGCCTCGTGGATGAGGCGCGCAGGCAACCCTGGCTGGTGGTCGGGCTCGGCAACCCCGGGCCCCGGTACGCCGGCAACCGGCACAACGTGGGTGCGATGGTCGTCGACCGCATGGCCGCTGACGCCGGCGTCGCCCTGCGCGCGCACAAGGCGCGCGCCGCGGCAGCAGAGATTCGGTTGGGGACGCTGCCGGGCGGGCTGCCCGGCCCGAAGGTCGTCCTCGCCGTGCCGAGCACGTACATGAACGAATCGGGCGGGCCCGTCAGCGCGCTCATGAAGTTCTTCAAGATCCCCGCCGAGCGCCTCGTCGTCATCCACGACGAACTCGACATCGACTTCGGCGCGGTGCGCCTGAAGTTCGGTGGCGGCGAGGGCGGCCACAACGGGCTGCGCTCGATCAGCAAGAGCATCGGCACGAAGGACTACCTGCGCGTCCGCCTCGGCATCGGGCGCCCGCCCGGACGCATGGAGGTGAGCGACTTCGTACTCAAGGACTTCTCCGCGACCGAGCGACGCGAACTCGACTTCCTCATCCCCTCGGGCGCGGAGGCGGTCGAACTGCTCGTCCACCGCGGTCTCGACGACGCACAGAACCTCGTGCATGCCCGCTGAGGGCGTGAGCCGCCGGCTGGCGCTGCACACCTGGCTCGCGACCGCGGTGGTCGCGCTCGCCGGCGTGCTCTTCGTCGTCGTCGCGCCCGGTGTGGGCGACATGTGGGCGGCGCTCGCGCGCGCTCAGGCGGCGCGGGACGGCGTGGGCCTCGGCTACTGGTTCAGCTGGTACAGCGGCGCCCACCCTCCGGGCGGATACTCCGTCCTCGTGCCCTGGCTGTCGGCCGCCCTCGGTGCCCACGCCGTCGTCGCGCTCGCGGCCACGGCTATCCCATGGGCTGTGGCACTCACCGTCACGCAGGTGCGGCGCCCGATCGTGGCCGTGTGGGTCGCGACGCTGAGCGCCGTGATGACGCTCGGCGCCGGCCGCACGACGTTCCTCGTCGGTGCCGTCATCGCCCTCGGGGCGCTTGACGCCGCCATCCGCGACCGTCGCTGGACGGCGTCGCTGCTCGTCATCCTCAGCGGCCTCGCCTCACCCGTGGCGGTGGCGTTCGTGCTCGTCGGATTCGGGGCGGGGCTGCTCGTCCGTCGGATCTCGCTCGTTCCCATCCTGGTCGGCATCGCCTTCATGGGCGTCTCGTCGCTCGTGTGGGGTAGCAGTGGGCCAGAGGGGTATGGCTGGGGCAGAGCGCTCACCTCCCTCGTCCTTCTCGGCTTGTTCCTGCTCGCCAAGCCTGCGAAACCGGTCGTCCTCGCCATCGCCATCGCCGCCGTCGCGGTGCTCGTGTTCTCCGCCGTCCCCAACGCGCTCGGCTCCAACCTCGCGCGCCTCGTCTTCGCGGTGCTGCCCGTCGCCGTCGCCGCGACGGCCCGCCGCAGCAACCGGATGACGGCGTGCGCCGTGCTGCCGGCCCTGGTCTGGTCGGGGTACTTCACCGCCCACGATCTCGCGGACGCCCGCGCATCGGCGTCGTCGGTGACGGTGTACCGGCCCCTGTCGGACGCGCTCCAGGCGTTGCCCGGCATCGAGAACAGCCGCATCGAGGTCGTCGCCGACGGCACGCACACCTCGGCGTTCGTCATGGCTGAGGATTTCTGGTTGGCGCGCGGGTACGAGACGCAGGCCGACCGCAGCCTCTCCGACGCGTTCGTCGACCGCGAGGCGCACATCTCCGACGCGGAACTCACCGGGTGGCTGCAGGATTCGGCGGTGCGCTACGTCGCTCTCAACCGCCATCCGGTGAAGAAGACGGGGCAGTGGCGCACCGTCGCCGCGACGCCCCCGGGCTGGCACGAGGTGTGGTCGAACGACCAGTGGCGCGTGTTCGAGGTGCCGGACGCCAAGCCGCTCGTCACCGACGGCGCCACGATCACGGACAAGACCTCCTCCCACCTCATCCTGCGGGTCGCACCCTCACGCGACGTCATCGTGCGAACGCGCTGGTCGTCGTTCCTGCACGCCCGGGTCATCGAGGAGCGCGGCCCCAGCGACCAGCGAGCCGGGCGGGATGACGCGCCGCGCGTCGTCCTCGAACCGACGCCCGACGGATGGACGCGCGTGCGTCTCGACGGCTCGTCGACGGCGCGTGAGGTGGAATTGTTCGGACGGCCGTGACTGCCCCCGGCGTATCCCTCCATCGTTCGTGCCCCGCAGGGTGATGAGGGGGTGAATGCCTGGAATTCCGGGGTTGTCGCCGCCCCGTTCTAGACTTCACGCGTCGCCCGCCGACGAAGCCGTCGCCCCTTCCGGGCGCGCACGGCGCCTGCGTGCGTCGTCACCGATTCGACGAAGGAGCCCGCATGCCCGAGGCCGCCCACCTGCCGCTCGCGCCCCTGCTGACGCGCGTGTGCGCCGACGAATCCGTCAAGCGGCTGCTCGCGCTGGCCGCGGACGAGTCGCTCGTCGACATCGCGGCCGCGGCCGGTCTGCGCGCTCCTCTCGTGGCGGCTCTGCTGCAGACTGGCGGCGACGCGGCGGGGCCGATGCTCGTCGTCACCGCGACGGGGCGCGAGGCCGACGACATGGCGACGGCCCTGCGCAACTTCGTCGACTACGACGACGTCGCCGAGTTCCCGTCGTGGGAGACGCTGCCGCACGAGCGCATGTCGCCGCGTTCCGACACGGTCGGGCGGCGTCTCGCCGTGCTGCGCCGCCTCAGGCACCCGGAAGCGGGCGGGACGTACGGGCCCGTCCGCGTCGTCGTCGCGTCGGTGCGCGCCCTCATGCAGCCCATGGCGAAGGGCCTCGGCGACCTCGAACCCGTGAGCCTCGCCGCCGGTGACGAGCGCCCGCTCGAGGACATCGTGGAAGCCCTCGTCGCCGCGGCCTACACGCGCGTCGACATGGTCGAGCGCCGCGGCGAGTTCGCCGTGCGCGGTGGCATCCTCGACGTGTTCCCGCCCACCGAGGATCACCCGGTGCGCCTGGAGTTCTGGGGCGACACCGTCGAGGAGATCCGCTGGTTCAAGGTGGCCGACCAGCGTTCGCTCGAGGTCAACCCGCACGGGCTGTGGGCCCCGCCGTGCCGCGAACTGCTGCTCACCCCCGAGGTCCGTGAGCGCGCGGCTGAGCTCGCGCCGAGCCTGCTGGGCGTCGCCGACATGTTGACGAAGGTCAGCGAGGGCATCGCCGTCGAGGGCATGGAGTCGCTCATGCCGGCGCTGCTGCCGGCCGGCATGGAGACGCTCATCGACGTGCTGCCGGATGCTGCGCGCGTCGTTCTCGTCGACCCCGAGCGCGTCCGCACCCGCGCGCACGACCTCGTCTCGACGTCGCAGGAGTTCCTCGAGGCGAGCTGGACCAATGCGGCCGCCGGCAACGCCGTCCCCGTCGACCTACGAGGCGTGCTCGACGGCGCGTCGTACCGCAGCCTTCTCGAACTGCGTGAGCATGCGCTCGCGACCGCTCACCCCTGGTGGTCGTTCAGCTCGTTCGCGGCCGACGACGAGTTGCACGAGTTCCTCGAGGACGACCTGCCGGGTACCCGCGTCACGATCGAGTCGCAGGACGTGCCGAACTACCGCGGCGACACCGAGCGCGCGTCCGCCGAGGTCGCGGCTCACGTCGCGGCCGGGCGCAGCGTCGCCGTCGTGACGGACGGCCCGGGCTTCGCCAAGCGCGTCACCCAGGTGTTCGCCGAGCACGACCTCGCCGCACGCCCGATGACGCAGGTCGCCCCCGGTGTCGAGGTCGCGACGGGTTCGCTCGGCCGCGGCTTCGAGATGCCCGCTGCGGGGCTCGTCGTCCTCACCGAGGCCGACCTCACCGGCTCGGCGGGAACGGCGAGCACGAAGGACATGCGACGCATGCCGTCGCGCCGCCGCAACGTCGTCGACCCGCTGCAGCTCAAGCCGGGCGATCACGTCGTCCACGAACAGCACGGTGTCGGCCGGTTCGTCGAGATGATGCAGCGTACCGTCGGCGGCGCGACGCGCGAATATCTCGTCCTCGAGTACGCGGCGAGCAAGCGCGGTCAGCCCGGCGACCGGCTGTTCGTGCCCACCGACCAGCTCGACCAGGTGACGCGCTACGTCGGCGGCGAGATGCCGACGCTGTCGAAGATGGGCGGCTCGGACTGGGCGGCGACCAAGTCGAAAGCCCGCCGTCACGTCAAGCAGATCGCCGGCGAGCTCATCCGCCTGTACTCGGCTCGACAGGCGACGCCGGGTCACGCGTTCGCGCCCGACACGCCGTGGCAGCGCGAGTTGGAGGACGCCTTCGCGTACGTCGAGACGCCCGATCAGCTCTCGAGCATCGAAGAGGTCAAGGCCGACATGGAGAAGACGGTGCCCATGGACCGTCTCGTCTGTGGTGACGTGGGCTACGGCAAGACCGAGATCGCGGTGCGCGCGGCGTTCAAGGCGGTGCAGGATTCCAAGCAGGTCGCGGTCCTCGTGCCGACGACGCTGCTCGTCAAGCAGCACTATCAGACGTTCGCCGAGCGTTACGCGGGCTTCCCCGTCAAGCTCGCGTCGCTGTCGCGTTTTCAGAGCGACAAGGAGGCGCGCGAGGTTCTCGCGGGGCTCAAGGACGGCTCGATCGACCTCGTCATCGGAACGCACCGGTTGCTGAGCAAGGAGATCGAGTTCAAGGATCTCGGGCTCGTCATCGTCGACGAGGAGCAGCGCTTCGGCGTCGAGCACAAGGAGCAGCTCAAGCAGATGCGCACGGCCGTCGACGTGCTTGCGATGTCGGCGACGCCGATCCCGCGCACGCTCGAGATGGCTGTCACCGGTATCCGCGAGATGTCGACGCTCGCGACGCCGCCGGAGGAGCGTCACCCCGTCCTGACGTTCGTCGGGGCGTACGACGAGAAGCAGCTGACGGCGGCCATCCGACGCGAGCTGATGCGTGAAGGTCAGGTGTTCTACGTCCACAACAAGGTCGGCAGCATCGAGAAGCAGGCTGCGCGAATCCGCGAACTCGTGCCCGAGGCGCGGGTCGCGACGGCGCACGGCAAGATGGGGGAGGCGCGCCTGGAGGAGGTGGTCGTCGACTTCTGGGAGCGCAAGTTCGACGTGCTCGTCTCGACGACGATCGTCGAGACGGGTCTCGACATCGCCAACGCGAACACCCTCATCGTCGAGCGCGCCGACCAGCTCGGCCTCAGCCAGCTGCACCAGCTGCGCGGACGCGTGGGGCGCGGTCGCGAGCGCGCGTACGCCTACTTCATGTTCCCGGCCGAGAAGCCGCTGACCGAGACGGCGCACGACCGGTTGCAGACGATCGCGAGCAACACCGACCTCGGCGCAGGCATGCAGATCGCGATGAAGGATCTGGAGATCCGCGGTGCCGGCAACCTGCTCGGCGGCGAGCAGTCCGGCCACATCGCGGGGGTTGGGTTCGACCTGTACGTCCGCATGGTCGGTGAGGCCGTCGCCGACTACCGCGGCGACGACACCTCGTCGATGCCGGTCGAGATCAAGATCGAGCTGCCCGTCGACGCCCACCTGCCGCACGAGTACGTGCCGGGGGAGCGGCTGCGCCTCGAGGCGTACAAGAAGCTCGCGAGTGTGGAGAACGAAGCGGCCCTCGACGAGATCATCGCCGAGCTGAAGGACCGCTACGGCGAGCCGCCCGCACCTGTGCTCAACCTGTTCGACGTGGCCCGGCTGCGCACCATCGCGCGGCAAGCGGGCATCAGCGACATCGGGGTGCAGGGCAAGTACGTCCGTTTCGGCCCGGTCACCGAGTTGCGCGAGTCGCAGCAGATGCGCCTCGAGCGCCTCTTCCCGGGCACGCTCGTCAAGACCAACCAGGAGCGGTTGCTCGTGCCCATGCCGATGACGAAGCCCGTCGCCGGCAAGCCGCTTCGCGACCAGGCGATCCTGCAGTGGGCAGCGCAGCTCGTCCAGGCCGTGCTGCTCGACGACATCGCCGCCGCCGCGGCGGCGCAGGAGATGGCGCGCGCGGGCGGAGCGCGACGATGAGCGGCAGCATCGCCCTGCTCGTCGTCAGCCCGCGGGTGCCCGCCGGGCTGATGACGCGCGACGCCTGGCGGCGGCTCGAAAGCGCTGACGCCGTCCTGGGCCGCGCGGGTGACGAACCGCTCGTCGAGGTCACGCGCGACGAGGGCTTCGACGTCGAGATCCGTGACGAGCCCCCGGCCGCCACGGCACATGCCCTCGTCGCGGCGGGGGTCGCCGGGCGTCACGTCGTCTGGCTAGGTTCGGCGGACGCCGATCCCGGCCTCACCGACGCGCTCGCCGGCGAGCTGACGCGTCTCGACGACCCGCCACCCGTCGAGGTCGTCGTCGGGTCGTGGGACGCCCCCGGTTCGCGCCTGCTCGACGCCGTCGCCGTCATGGACACGTTGCGCTCGCCCGGCGGCTGCCCGTGGGATGCCCAGCAGACGCACGCGAGCCTCGCTCCGTACCTCGTCGAGGAGGCGTTCGAGGTCACCGAGGCCATCGCCGAGGCGAGCGGCGAGCACCTGCGGGAGGAGCTCGGCGACGTGCTGCTCCAGGTGCTCTTCCACGCCCGCGTGGCCGCGGAGCGCGAGGAGGACGGCTTCGACGTCGACGACGTCGCGGCGACGCTCGTCGAGAAGCTGGTCAGGCGTCACCCGCACGTCTTCGCCGACGGTGCCGCCTCGAACCCCGAGGAGGTCGAGGCCGAATGGGCGAGGATCAAGGCGGCCGAGAAGCCGGAGCGTGACGCGAACGATCCGCTGGCAGGCATCCCGGCCGGGCTGCCGCCGCTCGAGCGGGCCGTCAAGGTCGTCGGGCGGTTGACGAAGGCGGGGCAGGCCGAACGCGTCGAGGCCCTCGCCGCCGAGGATTCCATCGGGGCGGCGCTGCTCGACCTCGTCGTGCAGGCCCGTGGCCTCGGAGTCGACCCGAGCGTCGCGCTCTCCGCCACGCTGTCGCGCCTGCACGCCGCGCCCCTCGGTGATCACCTCGGGGGCATCGACCACGCTGAGCACGCCGAGCCCCACCCCGCCCCGCCGGACGCCGACCTGCCGCGAGGCGGCGGGTGACGCGCGTCCCGTTCTCGACAGACCCCACGTTCCTACCCGGCAGTACCTCAGCGGTTCGTTAGGCTCGACACTGACGCGGGTGATCAGACCCGCTGCCCGAATCAACCACGTGTATCGGAGAGTTCTGTGGCAACCATTGAAGGCATCGGCGCTCGCGAGATCCTTGACTCGCGCGGCAACCCCACGGTCGAGGCCGTCGTGCTCCTCGACGACGGCACCAACGAGAGCGCGGCTGTCCCGTCGGGTGCCTCGACGGGCGCCTTCGAGGCGGTCGAGCGTCGTGACGGCGACAAGAAGCGCTACGGCGGCAAGGGTGTCGAGGACGCCGTCGACGCCGTCATCGAGCAGATCGCGCCGCACCTCGTCGGTTTCGACGCGGATGAGCAGCGCCTCATCGACGCCGAGATGATCGAGCTCGACGGCACGGACAACAAGGGCAAGCTCGGCGCGAACGCCATCCTCGGCGTCTCGCTGGCCGTGGCCAAGGCGGCCGCGAAGTCTGCGGGTCTGCCGTTGTACCGCTACGTTGGTGGCCCCAACGCGCACGTGCTGCCGGTGCCGATGATGAACATCCTCAACGGTGGTTCGCACGCGGACACGAACGTCGACATCCAGGAGTTCATGATCGCGCCGATCGGTGCGGAGAGCTTCAAGGAGGCCCTGCGCATGGGCACGGAGGTTTACCACGCGCTCAAGGCCGTCCTCAAGGACAAGGGTCTCGCGACGGGCCTCGGCGACGAGGGTGGCTTCGCCCCGAACCTCGAGTCGAACCGTGCGGCGCTCGACCTCATCCTCGAAGCCGTCGAGAAGGCCAGGTACAAGCCGGGCGAGCAGATCGCGCTGGCGCTCGACGTCGCGGCGTCCGAGTTCTACGACGGCGGCACGTACACGTTCGAGGGCCAGAAGCGCGACGCGGAGTGGATGACGAACTACTACGCCGAACTCGTCGAGGCGTACCCGCTCGTCTCCATCGAGGACCCGCTCAACGAGGACGACTGGGACGGCTGGGCGCACATCACCGACAAGCTTGGTGACGCCGTGCAGCTCGTCGGTGACGACCTGTTTGTCACCAACCCCGAGCGTCTGCAGAAGGGCATCGACAACGCGGCCGGCAACGCGCTGCTCGTCAAGGTCAACCAGATCGGTTCGCTGACGGAGACGCTCGACGCCGTCACCCTCGCCCAGACGAACGGTTACCGCTGCATGATGTCGCACCGTTCCGGTGAGACGGAGGACACGACGATCGCCGACCTCGCCGTGGCGACGAACTGCGGCCAGATCAAGACGGGTGCCCCGGCGCGCTCGGAGCGCGTGGCGAAGTACAACCAGCTGCTGCGCATCGAGGAGGACCTCGACGACGCGGCGGTCTACGCCGGTCGCAAGGCCTTCCCGCGCTTCTCGAACAACTGAGCGGCGTCTTGGCGAATCGCAGTTTCCGCACCTCCCGCTCCGGTGATGACACCGGGGCGGGAGGTTCGCGCGCCCGCACCGGCTCGCGTCCCGCCGGCCGCGATCGTTCCCGCCCACGCGGCTCGAGTCCGCGTGGCTCGACACGTCCGACGCTGCGTCAGCAGCTCGACGAGGCGCCGGTGGCGCGTCGTCGAGCCGACCCGGGCACGGTTCGCCGTTTCATCACGATGAGCGCTCTGCTCGCCGTCATGCTCGTCGTCCTCACGCCCACGCTGCGCAGCTATCTGCAGCAGCGCAGCGAGATCGCGGAATTGAAGCGGGAGAAGGTCGCCGGTCAGCAGCGCGTCGACGCGCTGACCGCCGAGCGCAAACGCTGGGACGACCCGGCGTACGTGAAGCAGCAGGCGCAGGAGCGGCTCGGGTACGCGATGCCGGGCAAATCGATCACGGTGTACGTGGACGATGCCGGCACGACGCACGCGACGACGCCGCGCAACGGCGTGACAGATGCCACGGGTCTGTCATCGCACCCGTGGTACGGGCAGATCTGGGGTTCGATCTCGGCCCCGGCGGAGGGCGAGAAGTGAGCACGACGGACATGAACGAACACTCGGGCGTCAGCCCGCAGGACGTTGCGGCGATCGAGAAGCAGCTCGGACGGGTGCCGCGCGGTGCGGTCGAGGTGTCGGCGCGTTGTGCGTGCGGGTGTCCGACGGTGGTGCGCACGCTGCCGCGCCTGCCGGACGGCACTCCGTTCCCGACGTCGTTCTACGCGACGTGCCCCCGCCTGACGGGCGCCATCTCGACGCTCGAGTCGCAGGGTGTCATGAAGGAGATGAGCGAGCGTCTCGAAGCCGACGCCGACCTTGCGGCCGCCTATCGCGCCGCCCACGAGGATTATCTGAGGCGCCGCGGCGAGCTCGGCGACGTGCCGGAGATCGACGGAATCTCCGCCGGCGGCATGCCGACGCGCGTCAAGTGCCTGCACGTGCTGGTCGCGCACTCGCTGTCGGTGGGCCCCGGCATCAACCCGCTCGGTGACGAAGCGCTGGCGTTGCTCGGCGATGCGTGGTGGAAGAACGGTTGTTGCGGTGCGGGAGACGAAGGAGACGATGACGATGAGTGAGCGTCGGGTCGCGGCGATCGACTGCGGGACCAACTCGATCAGGTTGCTCGTGGCGGCCGACGGCGGGTCGGGGCTCACCTACCTGGCGCGGCGCAGCGAGATCGTGCGCCTCGGCCAGGGCATCGACGTCTCGGGCCGCATCGCCGACGCCGCGATGCAGCGCACCCTGCTCGTCACGCGCGAGTACGCCCAGCTGTGTCGGGAGTACGACGTCGACGCCGTCCGCTTCGTCGCGACCTCGGCCTCCCGCGACGCCGCCAACGCGGATGAATTCACCGACGGCGTGCGACGCGCGTTCGCCGCGTTCGGGGACGACGTCGTCCCCGAGGTCGTCTCCGGGCTGGAGGAGGCGGCGCTCAGTTTCGCCGGCGCGACGGCAGGCCTCGGTGCCGAGGCGCGCGCGCCGTATCTCGTCGTCGATCTCGGCGGCGGGTCGACGGAGCTGGTGCGCGGCTCGCAGGATGTCGAGCAGTCGATCTCCCTCGACATCGGCTCCGTGCGCCTGAGTGAGCGTCACCTGCGCAGCGATCCGCCGACGCAGGCCGAGATCGACGCTGCCCTCGTCGATATCGATGCCGCCCTCGACGAGGCGGAGGCCGCCGTCGACCTGTCACAGGTCGCGACGCTCGTCGGCCTCGCCGGTTCGATCACGACGGTGACGGCGCACGCGCTGGGGCTGTCTGCGTACGACTCGTCGCGCATCCACGGTGCGTGCCTCACGAGCGAGCAGGTGATCGGCTCGTGCGACGCCGTCCTGGGTGCGACGCGCGCCGAGCGCGGCGCGATGGGGTTCATGCATCCGGGTCGTGTCGACGTCATCGGCGCGGGTGCGCTGATCTGGCGCACGATTGTCGAACGCGTGCGCGAGCGCGCGGGCGTCACCATGTGCGTGACGAGCGAGTCGGACATTCTCGACGGCATCGCGATGAGCATGCTTTGAGTCGGA
Organism: Dermacoccus sp. CCH2-D9; assembly: GCF_001556795.1. Taxonomy (NCBI): domain Bacteria; kingdom Bacillati; phylum Actinomycetota; class Actinomycetes; order Micrococcales; family Dermacoccaceae; genus Dermacoccus; species Dermacoccus sp. CCH2-D9. The sequence continues at coordinate 2,062 of NZ_LSJT01000130.1, read as the reverse complement.
GCGCATGACGCGGAGGCGCCCCGGGGAACACCGTGTTCTGCCGGGGCGTTGTCGTGGGTGAACGAAGTCATGTCGTCCGCAAGGGCGTCATGACCCTGTCGTTAGGATGAGGTGCCCTCGTAGCCCAACGGCAGAGGCAGGCGACTTAAAATCGCTTCAGTGCGGGTTCGAATCCCGTCGAGGGCACCACGTCACGTCCTTGAGGAGGGGCCCCATGGCCGGTAATCCGGTGTTCAGCAAGTTCGAGCGTGACATGCGTTCAGGTCAGGCCGCAGGCTTTCAGGCGGGTGGGCAGCAGCAGGGGTACGGCTTCCCGCAGCAGCCGGCGTCCGGGCCCATGTACAACCCGACGTTCGGTGCGCCACAGGTGCAGCCGGAGCGGATGACGCTCGATGACGTCGTGACGAAGTCACTCAACCTCTTCGGGCTGCTGCTCGTCGTGGCGGCGGGCACGTTCGTCTTCGCGGATCGGGCGATCGACTCGCAGACGAGTTCGACGGCCCTCGGCCTGTGGGCCGGCGGTGGCATCGTCGCCTTCGTGCTGTCGCTCGTCATCGCGTTCCGCAAGACGATCTCGGTTCCGCTGATCCTCGCCTACACGGTGTTCGAGGGGTTGTTCCTCGGCGCCGCCAGCGCGTTCTTCAACTCGGCCTACCCCGGGGTGGTCGGGCAGGCGATCCTCGCGACGCTGTGTGTCTTCGGCGGGATGTTGCTGGGGTACAAGACCGGCGTCATCCGCGTGACGGCTCGCTCCCGTCGCATCTTCGCGGGCATGCTCATCGGGTACCTGCTGTTCGCCCTCGTCAACTTCGTTCTCGTCCTGACGGGGCTGCAGAGCGGCTTCGGCATCGGCGGCAGTGGCGCCCTCGGCATCGGCATCTCCCTGTTCGCGGTGGCACTTGCCTCGTACTCGCTCGCGATCGACTTCGACTCGATCCAGCAGGGCGTCAATGCGGGCGTTCCGCGCCAGACGTCGTGGCTCATGGCGTACGGCCTGATGGTGAGCGTGGTGTGGCTCTACGTCGAGATGCTGCGTCTCATCGCCCGCTTCCGCGACTGACGATGACGGCGATTCTTCCTGGCGCCGGCGACCCGCTCGAGGATGAACTCGGGCGGGTCGTCCGCACGTTGCGGGCGCTGCCCCCGGGCGCGCCGCCCGACCATGCAGCCTGCGCGTTCGCCCGGTTCGTTCGCATGGCCGCGGGGGAGGACGAGGAGTCGGAACGGCTGGCGGCGCGCACGGCGCAGTTCGACGGCGCGTGGGCTGCCGCGGTCATCGCGACGCTCGTCCACGACGTGGTGAACCCCGCGACAATGGCTGACGGCTCGTCCGGCGCATCCGACGGGCAGCGCCTGGCACTGGCAGATGAGCTCCGTCGGCTGAGACGCGAACTCGACGGCCGTGGGTGCTGCCCCGGGGGCCGTCGCACGGGCGTGGCGCCCCGCCGCGTTGATCTCAGGAGCTCCGTATGACCTCGCGCATGAACCCCTACATCCAGTTCCGCGACACCGCGAAGGACGCACTCGAGTTCTACGCCCGGGTCTTCGGCGCGAACTGACGATCTCGACGTTCGGTGACATGGGAGTCGAGGGCGCCGGGGCGGACAAGGTCTTGCACGGCATGCTGAAGACGCCGTCCGGTTTCACGCTCATGGCCTCGGACACGCCGGAGCAGATGGAGCACACGCCAGGTGGCAGCATCACGATCTCGCTCTCCGGCGACGACGCCGACGACCTGCGCGGATGGTTCGCGGCGCTCTCTGAAGGCGCCGACGTGACGCTGTCGCTCGCCGTCCAGATGTGGGGGGACGAGTTCGGAATGCTGACCGACAGCTTCGGCGCGAACTGGATGGTCAACGTCGCGACGTCGCAGGACCGTGCGCAGGCCTGAACCCGGGCTGGGCATGGCCGGCACACCCTACGAGATCAATCGCGGCGTTCATCCACCCCGCGGTACAGCCTGCACACGCGCATCCCATGGGAACGTGCGCATGACGACCACCCGCATGCGATGCCTCGGCCGAGCGTCACCACGGGACGAGTGCCACGGCATGACACGAAC
>NZ_LSJT01000013.1:0-22395 GCF_001556795.1 Dermacoccus sp. CCH2-D9 | reverse complement strand
CAGCGTCAGATGTGTATAAGAGACAGGAGCCACATCTTCCACGAACCGCCGTGCGCGGCCTGGCGCGCGTTGTTCGTGATGGGGCCGTCCGTGCCCGTCCAGCCCGTCTGACCCGCTTCGAAGTCACCGTTCGTCACCGCGTTGGTGCCGGGCGCCGGGGTGGGCGTCGGGGTCGGGGTCGGGTCCGTCGACGTCGAGCACGCAGCGGTGCCCTTGGGGACGTTGATCGCGTTGAACGCGCTCTCGACCGACTTGCAGACCTGGCTCGAACCGCCGTACAGCTCGACGGCCGACTTGATGGCGCCCTCACGAGCAGCCTTGTAGTTCGACGTCGACGTCAGCTTCGTCGACAGCGTGCGGTACCAGACCTTCTCGATGTCGGCGCGGCCGGCGCCCGTCACCGATGAGCTGTTGCAGGTGGAGCTGTTGTAGGAGACACCGTTGATCGTCTTCGCGCCCGAACCGTTCGAGGCGAGGAAGTACCAGTGGTTGAGCGGGCCCGACGAGTAGTGCGGGTCGGCGCTGCCGACGGACGAGGAGTAGCAGTCGTAGCTCGCACCGTCCTTGCTCGGCTTGTCCATGTAGCGCAGCGGCGTGCCGTCACCGTTGATGTCGATCTCCTCGCCGAGCAGGAAGTCCGGCTTGTCGGAGGCCAGGTTCGCGTACCACTCCACGCCCGTGCCGAAGATGTCGGATGTCGCCTCGTTGAGGCCACCGGCGTCGCCCGAGTAGTCGAGACCGGCCGTGTTCTCCGTGACGCCGTGGCTCATCTCGTGGCCGGCGACGTCGAGCTCCGTCAGCGGGTTCGCATTACGGTCACCGTCGCCGTACGTCATCTGAGTGCCGTCCCAGAACGCGTTGACGTAGTTGTTGTCGTAGTGAACGCGGCTGCGCGCACCGTTGCCGTTGTTCCAGATGCCGTTGCGGCCCATGACGCTCTTGTAGTAGTCGAACGTCGTGTCCGCACCGTACTGCGCGTCGACGCCGGCGCTCTGACGGTTCGAGTTCGACCCGTCGCCCCAGACGTTGTCGGCGTCCGTCATCGTCGTGCCGTTGATCTTCTGGTTGTTCGAGTCGGTCGTGTAGTTGCCCGTGTTCGGATTGCTCAGCTTGTACGAACCGCTCGAGCCGGAGGTGGTGAGCGTGACGTTCTTGTCGTAGATGCCGTTGCCCGTGGCGTGGGCGATCTCGTCGAACGAGGAGATGACGGCGCCGGTGTCGGCGTTGATGAACGAGCGGACGCGCGACGGCGTGCGGTCCTTCTGCATGCCGGTCGTCTTCACCATGTAGGCGAGCTGCTGCTTGCCGGCCTCGTCGACACGAATGACGAGGGTGCTGCCCGCGCCCTTGGCCGCATCGAGCCCCTCGCTCTTCTTGTGGGCCTTGGCGGCCGCGAGGCCCTTGGCCTCACCGGTGGCCTTGGGGATGGCGGGTGCGGTGTCGACGGTGATGGCGCCGTCGAACATGCCGTCGTGGCCGGTGACCTTGCCGGAGGCGTCACGGTGGATGACGAGGTCGCCACCGACGACGGGGATGCCCTTGAAGGTGCGGTCGACGCGCACGTGCGTCGAGCCGTCGGTGTCCTTGAGCACGTCCTTGATCTTGAAGGCGTTGTCGGCGCTGAGACCGACGGCCTTGACGAGCGCCGCCGACTGCGACTGCGCGGAGCCGACGAGGCTCGAATGCGCCGATGCCGACTGGAACGACGCCTGCCGCGTCGCCGGGGAGTCGGCGGAGGCGCTCTGAGCGACGGCGGGGACGAGCGAGAAGGAGCAGGCCGCAGCGAAGGCGACGGTGAGGGTGGTGCGCTTCATGAGAATCGGTGTCTCCTCTGAGCGACCGGGGCGTGGGGCTCCGGCGGTGGGGGGTGAGGTGACTCGTCAGCCCGAGGACTGTGAGTCAAGTCATGTATAGCCCACGCGAGGGGTCGACTGGAGAGTTGACGCACAATTTTTTCTCAGTTCACCGACAGGGAGAGGCTGTAATATGCGAGAACACAGGGGTTTTCTTGTGCGCCCCCCCGCCACACCTGGGCATTCGCAACCTGGATGTGACATTTGTTGACAAGCTCTGGACATGACAAGAACGCAGGCTTTCTGCCTGCGTTCTTGACCTGAGGAGGGCTTTCCCGGCTCGAACCCGCCGGGCGGTGGCTCAGCCGCGAACCCCGTCCGCTCGCTCGGTGGCTTGACGTTCCGCCGCGCGGATCGCCGCGTAGGAGATACCGGCGCACAGCATGCCGAGCAGCGCGCCGATGATGACATCGCTGAGGTGGTGCATGCCGCGGTACAGGCGCGCGAAGCCGACGCAGAACGGGAAGACGAAGCAGACGACCTGGACGATGCGGCGCGCGAGCACGTTCGGGATGCGCTGTGCGAGCAGCATGATGCTCCAGAACAACGCGAACGACGCCGCGGTGTGCCCGCTCGGAAAGCTGGACGTCGGCGGCGCGTGCGGGTCGAGGCGCTCGGCCTCGGGGCGCGGACGGTTGACGATCTTCGTCACCGGCACGAAGACACTCGCCTCGAGGCTGATCGCGAGGACCGGCAGGATGGCGAGCCACCACTTGCGCGTCAGCACGAGGATGACGAGCGCGACGACGACCGACCCGCCGATCGTGAACCACGTGTCGTTGATCGTCGAGACGGTCTTGGAGATCGGGTTGAGCGAGGCGGTGCGCCACCCGGCGACATCCCGCGAGAGCGTGTCCTCGGCCGGGATCTCGTCGAACACGATCGTGATGATCTTGCCGATGGCGACGAGCACCCCGAACGCCACGAGAGCCGGCAGGACAGCGCGCTTCAGGATGGAGACGAGCACCTCCTTGGGCGTCGGGCGGGCTGACGCCTCGCGCCCACCGTCGTGATGGCCGGGGTGAGCGGTGGTCACGAATCCTCCTCGAGGTGGCCCTTCGGCCGATGGCTGAAACCGAGATACGACGCGGACGACAGGCCCAGCGCGAGCAGGACGCCCGCCGTCACGTCGCTCGGGAAGTGAACGCCGAGGAAGATGCGATCGAGCATCGTCAGGACGACGACGAGCACCCCCACCGCCACCGCTGCGGCGCGGCTGAGCGGGGGCCAGCGCCGCACGAGCGGCCACGCCATGATGAGGCACGTCGTCACCATCATCGCGACGTTGAACGCGTGGCCGCTGGGAAAGCTGTAGCCCGGCGCATGGCTGACGGGGTCGGCGATGACGGGGCGCGCCCGCTCGACGATGAGCTTGACCTGCAGGCCGAGGTTCCAGCCGACGAGCATCGTCACGACGCCCCAGATCGTGCGGGCCCGGAAGCCGCGCAGCCACGTCCAGACGGCGACGGGAATCGCGTAGAGGTAGACCATCGTCGGGTGGAACGCGGACTGCCACCCGATCAATGCGTCCTCGAACCCGGGGTGTGCGCGCGTGACGTCAGTGGCCGCGACGACGACTCGCTCGTCGAGGTCGACGATCGGAGCGAAGTGGCGCGTGACGAGCAGCGCGAGCACCGCGACGGGCAAGCACAGGACGGCCGCTACGACGACACCGCGCAGCAGCCGCGGCCCCACCGCCCGCGCGAGGCTTCTGAACCTCACCGAACCCCGCGATCTCGGCCCTCTCGGCGCTGCGGCAGACATGCCTCATACCGTACTTCGTTCGGTCGCAACACGATCAGCGCTCTTGGGCCGATCTCAGGGGTGGCGGGGTGGGACGTCGCCCGTTGGATCAAGCGGGGCGGGGCCGCGCAGGTCGAGCGGGGCGTGATGGCGAACCGCTCACAGACGGCGCACAGGGGCGCCACGCGGGCAGCAAAGCGCCGGCCGCGAGAGTCGTCGTCATCACCGGGCGCATCGGCGCCGAGACTGCGACGGAGGGATCCGCGATGACCACCACCACACCGACGCGCCTGCTGCGATCGCGCCGCGACGGCCGTCGGGCCCGCGAGCTGGCGGGGGGTGCCACCCCGCACTCCGCGGCGGCACCCCCACGGCGTCAGGACCGGCTGCGGCGCCTCGTGCGCGGCGCCGATGACGACCCGAACTGGGCGCGACCGGCGCTGTTCGCGCTGCTGACGCTGGCCGCCGTCGTGTACGGCTGGAACCTGACGAACTCCGGCTACGCGAACGAGTTCTACGCTGCCGCAGCGAAATCGGCGTCGAAGGACTGGAAGGCGTGGCTGTTCGGTTCGCTCGACTCGAGCAACGCGATCACCGTCGACAAGCCCCCGGCCTCCTTGTGGGTCATGGGGCTGTCCGCGCGGATCTTCGGCTTCTCGTCGTTCTCGCTGCTGCTGCCGCAGGCGCTCATGGGCGTCGGCACCGTCGGCCTGACGTACGGCGCGGTGCGCCGCTGGTCGGGGCACGCGGCGGGCCTGCTCGCCGGGTTGATCGTGACGATGACGCCCGTCGCGGCGCTCATGTTCCGCTTCGACAACCCCGACGCGATGCTCGTCCTGCTCATGACGGCCGCCGCCTACTGCGTCGTGCGCGCCATCGAGGTGAGCGGACGTGACGAGCCGACGACGACGCGGCGCGGGCGGGTTCGCTCCGCCTCGGCTACCGCGCTGCGGTGGATGGTCGGCGCCGGACTGCTCATCGGCTTCGCGTTCCTGACGAAGATGCTGCAGGGCCTGCTCGTCCTGCCCGGCCTCGGTCTCGCCTACCTCGTGGCGGCACGCTTCTCGCTGGGCACGCGCATCAAGCACCTCGCGGCGGCGCTCGTCAGCGTCATCGTCGGCGCCGGCTGGTTCGTGGCGCTCGTCGCGGCCTGGCCGGCCGGCTCTCGCCCCTACATCGGCGGCTCGACGAACAACTCCGAATGGGAACTAGCGCTCGGCTACAACGGCCTCGGCCGCATCCTCGGCGGCGACGGCAACGCCGGGGGCGGTGGTGGCGCCGGCGGTGGTGGATTGGGTGGCACCGCTGGGCTGTTCCGCATGTTCAACAGCCAGTTCGCCGGCGAGATCTCGTGGTTGCTGCCCGCGTCCCTCGTGCTGCTCGTGGCAGGCCTCGTCGCTCGTCGTCGTGCACCGCGCACCGATCTCGTGCGCGCGTCACTCGTGCTGTGGGGCGGCTGGCTCGTCGTGACGATGCTGTGCCTGTCGTTCATGAAGGGCACCGTGCACTCCTATTACGCCGTGGCGCTCGCGCCGGCCGTCGCCGCGTGCATCGCCGTCGGTGGTCGTGAGGTCTTCGCGCGACGCTCGTCGCTGCTGTGGCGCGTCGTGCTCGGCGCGGCGATCTGCGTCAGCGGTGTCTGGAGCTTCCGGGTGCTGACGACGTCTGCGTCCGGCTGGATGCCGTGGCTCAAGTGGGTCTGCGCGATCGCTGCGGTGCTCGGGGCGATGACGTTCGTCGCCGCGCCGGCATGGGGTGCGCGTGCGCGCCGCGTCGCCGTCACCGGCCTCGTCGTGGGGGTGCTCGGTGGCATCGGTGGAACGTCGGCGTACACGTTCGCGACGATGGCGAGCGGCCACAACGGCTCGATGCCGACTGCCGGCCCTGCCGTTGCCGGAGCACGCGGCGGCATGGGGTCGATGGGCTCGGCTCCCGGCGGCGCCCAGGGTGCGCCTGGTGGTTCGACGGGTTCTGCTGGCCCGGCTGGTTCTGGGACGACCGGCTCGTCGGGTGCGGCGGGTCAGGCTCCGTCGGGCACCAAGCCGTCGGGTACGGCTCCTTCGGGTGCAGCTCCGTCGAGTGGCGGCTCGGGCTCAGCTTCCGGCGCGGCGTCGAGTGGCGGTTCGGCGGCGTCGTCCGGCTCGTCGAGCGAGGCCGGGGCCTCGGGTTCGACGACGGGTACGCAGCGTTCCGCGGGTTCCGCCGGCGCGCAGGGCGGTTCGACGTCCAACGCGGCGTTGGTGAAGTTGCTCGACGCGACGAACTCGAAGTGGTCCGCGGCCGTCATCGGCGATCAGAGTGCAGCCGGGTACATCCTGAGCAGCGACACGGCCGTCATGTCGATCGGCGGCTGGAGCGGCAGTGACGACAACGTCACGCTCGCGCAGTTCCAGCAGTACGTGAAGAACGGCGACATCACGTACTTCATCGCCGGCGGTGGCATGGGCGGCGGCCCGGGGGGCAACTCCGGCTCGGGCGCGCAGATCACCGCCTGGGTCAAGGCGCACTACAAGGCCACGACGGTCGGTGGCGTCACCGTCTACGACCTGACGAAGGCGACGAGCTGACGCAGGCCCGGCGGCTGCGCGATGCCGAAGCCGCCGGGTGACCGTCTCTCGAATGTGAGCGTCGTCCTGGTCGAACACGAGCGACATGAAGCTCGTTTTCGGCCAGGGCGCTCACATTCGTGGTGCCGAGATGGGCAAGGCCAGCTCCTGGCCTTGGCCCGGGACGCGGTGGCGCCCTGCCCCCTCGGCCCGCCGTCCTTGTCATACTGACCGGCGTGAGTTCTGCTGCCGCACCGACCGTTTCCTCATCCACGCCGTCGCGGTTGCGTCCGGCACAGACACTCCTCGTCGGGACGATGCTGTTCGGGTTGTTCTTCGGCGCCGGCAACCTCATCTTCCCCGTGCAGATGGGCCGCGAAGCCGGGTCGCACACCACGTTCGCGACGATCGGGTTCCTCATCACCGCAACGGGCCTGCCCGTCCTCGGCGTCATCGCCTCCGCCCTGTCGGGCACGCGCAACGTCCGCGAACTCGCGGCGCGCGTCGACCCACGCTTCGCCGTCGTCTTCACGTGCCTGCTGTACCTGACGATCGGGCCGGCATTCGCGATCCCGCGCACCGCGTCCGTCTCGTACGAGATCGGCCTCGCCGAATCGGTGCCCGCCGGCGCACAGACATGGGCGCTGCTCGCATTCACCGCGATCTTCTTCGCCCTCACCGCGGCCGCTGCGCTGCGTCCCGGCAAGCTGATCGACTGGGTCGGGCGTTACCTCACCCCCGGATTCCTCGTGCTGCTCGGCGCGCTCATCGTCGCCGCCTTCGTGAAACCGATGACGCACGACGTCACCGCCGCCCCCAAGGGCCCGTACGCGGACGGCCCCGTCACCCGCGGCTTCCTCGACGGCTACAACACGATGGACGCCCTCGCCTCCCTCGCGTTCAGCATCGTCATCATCGACGCGGTACGCCGCCTCGGCATCACGAGCCCGCGACGCATCGCCGTCGAGACCGCGAAGAGCGGCATCGTCAGCGTCCTCGGAATGGCGGCCATCTACGCCTCGCTCGCATGGATGGGTGCGACGTCGATCGGCGTCATCACCGCCGACAACGGCGGCACCGCGCTGGCCGGCATCTCCCGACACTCCTTCGGCTCGTTCGGGCAGGTGCTCATCGCCGCGATCGTGCTCGTCGCGTGCCTCAAGACCTCGATCGGCCTCGTCACGGCCTGCGCGGAGATGTTTGCCGAGATGTTCCCCCGCCTCGGGTACCGCGCGTGGGCACTGACGTTCACGGGCGTCTCGTTCGCCGTGTCGAACATCGGCCTCAGCGCCATCATCTCCTGGTCGACGCCGCTGCTCATGTTCCTCTACCCGCTCGCGATCGCGCTCATCCTGCTCGGCCTCGCGTCGCCGTGGCTGAAGGGCCGACGCAGCATCCTCGTCGGTGTCGTCGCGTGCGTCGGCGTCGCCGCGCTCTTCGACCTGCTCGCCGCGCTGCCGTCAGCACCGGCAGGCCGCGACGCTCTCGTCGACGGCGCGCGCACCGTCCTGCCATGGTTCGAGAACGGCTTCGGCTGGGTCGTCCCCGGCCTGCTCGGACTCGTCGGTGGCGCGATCGTCAGCCGGGTGCGGCACGAGGGCTGACGCTGACGCCATACGACGCATGACATGCGACGCCAACCGCCGCGCCGCCGGCTCGGGGCGCACCGCCGTCAGCGTCGATGTTTCACGTGAAACGCCGTCAGCCGACCGTGATGATCCGAAGGCCGACCGCCAGCACGATCGCGTTGTAGAAGAAGCTCAGCGCCGAGTGCACGAGGACGTGCGCGTCGAAGTGACGTTGACGGCCGACGTCGCGAAGACGTACAGCAGGATCAGTTCGCCGAGCAGCATGGTGGCGTGGATGGCTATTCCCGCCCAGATCTTCGCCGTCGTCACCCGCCCAGAGTGGGTGGCGCGCGCCACCGCGCGTACACGAACGTCACTCACCCCTTCCGATGGGTGCTGCCGGGGGATGCTCATCCGTGGAAGGGTGGACGCATGACTCTTGCTCCCGCCCTGCGCCACCACGTCGCCGACCTGCTCGCCGCCGTCAGCCCCGACGCGCCGACCCTGTGCGAGGGATGGACCGCGCGCGACCTCGCCGCCCACCTCGTCATCCGTGATCGCCGCCCGGACGCGATGCCCGGTATCTTCATCCCCGCCTTCGCCGGTCACACCGAGAAGGTGCAGGACGCGCGCTCGAAGAAGCCCTACGCAACCCTCGTCGACGAGGTGCGCAGCGGGCCGGGCAAGTTGAGCCCGATGCAGGTGCCGGCCATCAACGAGCGCGTCAACCTCGTCGAGTACGCGACGCACGCCGAAGATGTCCGGCGCGCACAGCCCACCCACGTGCAGGCGACGCTGCCGCCGCTGCCCGAGGGCACCGAGGACGCCGTGTGGTCATCGCTGACCACGATGGGCAAGCTGCTCGTGCGCTCCTCGCCCGTCGGCGTGACGCTGCGCGCCCCGCAGCGCGGCGACGTCGAACTGAAGAAACCGACCGACGCGGGCGCCGTCGTGCTCACCGGCTCGCCCGTCGACCTCATGATGCACCTCAGCGGTCGTTGCGAGCGCTCGGGCGTCAGCGTCGAAGGCCCTGACGCGGCCGTCGCGGCGTTCTCGAAGACCAAGCTCGGGATGTGACGTGCGGCGCGGGCGACGTCGCAGCCGCCCGCGCGCCGCTCAGTCCGCCGTCACGGTACGCAGGTAGCGGCCGAAGTGCGGCACGGTGAAGGCGATCCGTCCGCGTTCGCCGGAGTACACGAGCCCCTTCTTCATGAGTGAATCCCTCGCGGGAGAGAGTGATTGGGGCTTGCGCCCGAGCACCTCGGCGACGAGAGACGTCGGCACCGATTCGATGTCGTCGAGCCCCGGCGTCTCCCCCGACTCGTCGGCGGCCGCGGCGTCGGCGACACGCTGCGCGGCGTCCGCCATCGCTCGCAGGTACTCGCGCTCACCGGGCGTCGCGCGCTCGTAGCGTGAGCCGAAGAACCCGACACCGAGCTCGGCCTCGGCCTCGGGGACGGCGACCGCCACGTCCTCCACGGTGATCGGCGAGCCGGGCGCGAGATCCCACACCGTCGCGCCGTACGCCTGGATGAAGTAGGGGTAGCCGCCCGTCGCGGCGTACATCGCCTCGAGGGCGTCGTCGGCGAACTCGGCGTCCTCGTCCTGCGCGGGGCCCTGCAGCGCCTTGAACGCGGCATCCCTAGGCAGACGATCGATGCGCGCGTATCGGAACAGCCGCTCCGAATACGACTTCTGCGCCGACAGCACCGCCGGAAGATGCGGCAGGCCGGCACCGACGACGATGACGGGCAGCGAACTCTGCGACATCTCGTGGCACGCCGCGCACAGCGCCGACACGTCCTCGGGGTCGAGATCCTGCATCTCGTCGATGAAGATGGCGACGCCCTTGCCGACGTCCGCCGCGAGGCCGCCGACGTCCGTCAGCAGCTCGACGAGGTCGATCTCGATGTCACCCGAATCCGCACGGCCTGGAACGGCGGGGGCGTCGATGCCCGGGTTCCAGCGATCACGGAGCTTGGCCTTGGGGTCGACGTCGCGCTGCGCGAAGCTCTTGATGACGCCGAGGACGTGGTCGACGTCGTCGTCCTGCGGGTGGCCAAGTTCGCGCACGGCCGTGTGCAGCGCTGACGCCAGAGGTCGGCGCAGGCGCTGATCGGGGCGTGCTTCGAACTTGCCGGTGCCCCAGTGCGCGCGCACTGCGCCCGACCGGAGGGTGTTGAGCAGCACCGTCTTGCCGACGCCGCGCAGGCCGATGAGGACGATCGAACGTTCGGGTCGACCCTTCGCGATGCGGGCGACGACGACGTCGAACGTGCTGATCTGTTCGTCGCGCCCGGCGAGCTCGGGCGGACGCTGGCCGGCACCGGGCGCGTACGGATTGCGGATCGGATCCATGCGCCCACGGTATTGGGCTTTCTACCGTTCACGGCAGATGGACACGCCGCGGCACCATCCCCCAACGTTTCACCAGGTTCTGCCAAGCGACATGCGATTCATGTCACCAGGTTGAGACTGCAGAGACGGACCATCGTTCGAAAGTGTCGAAGGCGTCCGGAACACAGAGGTATCGGTGCCCCACCCCTTGACGAACCTGGGGGAGAATCATGCAAGACATTGGCGGGACCAGCAACGAAAAAACTCATCAAGTCCGGCCTGAGCCTGGCCGAGGAGATCATCAAGCTCATTGCCTTCCTCGGCGGCTGAGCGTCCACCTCACGCACGAGTGCCCGCCTCCTTCGTGAAGACGGGCACTCCGTGTCGTTCGGGCGGCCAGGGGGCCTCAGCGCAGCTGCGTCACCGCGAACTGCATCGGCGGCGAGGCGATGGCCTCCTGGGCGTCGACGAGCAGGATCTCGCGCGAACCGGCGTCGTGAGTGCGCTCCATCACCGCGAAGATCGACGACGCCGTCGCGGCGAGCGCCTCGGCGGGGCTCGACGTCATGAGGCGCGCCACGAAGATCGCGGCTGTCGCGTCACCCGAACCGGCGACGTACATGGGTAGCAGCGGGGTCGTGACGATCCACGCCCCCTCGTCACTGACGACGGCCATCTGCACCGAGTCGGCGGGTGTCTCGTCCGTCTGCACCGAGGTGACGAGCACGACCTTCGGGCCGCGAGCGCGCAGGGCGTCGGCGGCGTCGAGCAGGTCGGTCACCGTCGAGACGGTGCGCCCGACGAGGAACTCCAACTCGAACTGGTTGGGCGTCAGCACGTCCGCGGCGGGCACGACGACGTCCCGCATGAATTCCGGAATGCCCTCGCGCACGTAAAAACTGCGGCCGACGTCGCCCATGACGGGGTCGGCGCAGTACAGCGCGTCGGGGTTGGCGGCCTTGACGCGCGCGACGGCGTCGACGATGACCTCCCCCATCGTCGGGGCGCCCTGGTAGCCGGACAGGACGGCGTCACAGCGCGGCAGCACGCCGCGCTCCTCGATGCCGGTGATGACGTCGCGCACCGTCTCCGGATCGAAGACCGGCCCGCGCCACTCGCCGTAGCCCGTGTGGTTGGAGAAGTGCACGGTGAACACGGGCCACACCTCGTGCCCGAGGCGCTGCAGCGGAAACACGGCCGACGAGTTACCGGCGTGGCCATAGGCCACCGACGACTGGATGGAGAGGATGTTCACCCCGACAGAGTAGCGACGCCGCCGTCAGCACCGAGTCGCCGCACCGTGCTTGCCGCGGGACGAATGCGGACGAAAATCGCAGATGTGGGACTCCTTCTCACCTCATCGTGACGCAGGGAGGTGCACCGCGAAGCTGGGTGCGCTTGGACGACCTGCAGAGCATGCACATTGTGACCATCCGCCCTGGTGTCTGAGCTTTCAAGGACGATGAGATGGTTCACGATTACCATGCAGCCGCAGGACGTCTGCTCGCCTCGGTGGTGCAGAATCCTTCGTTTCAGCCACCGCCCCTCCGTGGGTGCTGAGATCGCCAAGTCCGATGTGCGCCACGCGATGAAGAATGCACACATGTCGCGCATCGGCTTCTTGCACACGTCGCCAGTCCACGTTCTAACTTTCGACAACCTTCTGAGCGAGGTCGCCCCCGAAGCGCACCCCGTGCACGTGGTCGACGAGTCCCTTCTCACTGATGCCCGCGTGAATGGTCCACAGTCGGTCGCTGACCGCGTCGAGGCTCACCTGCGCAGCCTGAAAGATCGGGGCGTAGAGCTGATCTGTTGCACGTGCTCAACCCTTGGGAGCGTTGCTGAGCAGAGCGAACCGGGAGTGCCGGTCTTCAGAGTGGACCGGCCCATGGCTGCCCGCGCCTTCCAGGCCGGGCGCAGAATCGCCGTCATCGCAGCCCTTGACTCCACTCTCGCGCCCACGCTGGCGCTGCTTGAAGAAGAAGCCAGCGCGGCAGATCACGAAGTTGAGACCACGTCGATCGTGGCGAAGGGCGCCTGGGACATGTTCGAAGCCGGGGACCAGGTGGGATACGTCGAATGCATCGCACGAACCGCCCGGGCCGCGGCGACGACCGCAGATGTCGTCATCTTGGCTCAAGCCAGCATGGCCCCGGCGGAAGCGTTGCTCACCGACCTGCCCACCCCTGTCTTCAGCTCACCACGTCCCGCAGTGGAGTACCTCGCTGCCCGGCAGTAGCTCGTAGCGGGGAGCGCCAGCGTCGGATTTGTGAGCCGGATGGTCGTGCTCACAGATTCGTTGAGCTACACCTCAACATCTCGTTCTGGCACCTGACCGCTGCTCTAGCAGAAACGGTGGGTTGAGCCACCTGCTCGCCTCGGTGGTGCAGAACCCTTCGTTTGAGCTACGCCTAGCGGTAGGCGCTTCAGGACAGGGTCAGGAACAGCTTCTCCAACGTCTTCGCGTCCTCGCCCTCGACACTGCCCTTCGTCGCCAGGCATTGCTGCAGGCCCGAGGAGAGGATCGCGAAACCGGCGCGATCGAGAGCGCGACTTGTCGCCGCGAGCTGGGTGACGACGCTCTGGCAATCGCCGCCCTCTTCGATGAGGCGGATGACACCCCCCAGCTGACCCTGGGCGCGCTTGAGCCGGTTGACCACCGGAGCCATGTCGTCGGCAGAGAGTTCCACACCGATGCCTTTCCACTCGAACTGCGATGAAGCCCCCACTCTACTTGATACCCCCGGGGGTATGCGAGTACGGTGGCGACAGATACCCCCGGGGGTATATTTTCAGCCCAGTACGCACGAGGAGAACGCCATGGCCACGATCATCCCCATCGACACGAAGACGCTCGGCGATCGTTCCTACCTGGCCCACGACGGTGAGGTCGCTCTCGTCGTCGACCCGCAGCGTGACATCGACCGCGTCATCGATCTCGCCGAGCGTGAAGGGGTGCGGATCACTCATGTGTTCGAGACGCACATTCACAACGACTACGTCACCGGCGGCCGCGCGCTGGCCGACGCGACGGGCGCCGCGTACCACGTCAACGTGGCCGACCCGGTGCGTTTCGAACGCGTCGGAGTGGACGACGGTGACGTCATCACGGTCTCGCCCGCGCTTGCGGTCACCGTCATGGCGACCCCCGGACACACGTTCACGCACCTGTCGTACGCGCTCGATTCGCACGACGAGCGGGTGGGCATCTTCTCCGGCGGCTCCCTGCTGTTCGGCTCGACGGGCCGCCCCGACCTGCTCGGCCCCGAGCACACCGACCCTCTGGTGCACCACCAGTACGCCTCGGCGCACCGCATCGCCGATGAGGTGCCCGACGACGCCGCGGTTCTGCCCACCCACGGATTCGGCAGCTTCTGCTCGGCGACCCAGTCGGACGCCGACTCCTCGACCATCGGGGCGGAGAAGCGCACCAACCCCGCTTTGATGGAGGACGAGCAGACCTGGGTCGAACAGATTCTCGCCGGGCTCGAGGCATGGCCCGCCTACTACGCCCACATGGGCCCGGCCAACCTCGACGCGCCCGCCACGGCCCCCGACCTCAGCGAGCCCGCCGCGGCTGACGCCGATGCTATCCGCGCCGCACTCGAGGCCGGCGAATGGGTCGTCGACCTGCGCAACCGGCAGGCGTACGCGAAGGGCCACGTCAAGCAGGCCCTCAACTTCGGCATCGACGGCCAGTTCGCCACCTACCTCGGGTGGCTCATCCCGTGGGGCACGCCACTGACCCTCTTGGGCGACAGCCGCGAGCAGGTCGCTGAGGCGCAGCGTGAGCTCGTGCGCATCGGCATCGAACGCCCCCAGGCCGCCGCCACCGGCACACCGCAGGACTGGACGAGTGGTGAACTCGGTTCGTTCGAGCGCGCCACGTTCGCCGACCTCGCGCAGGTGCGTCACCACCGTGACGTCGTCGTCCTCGACGTGCGACGCGACAGCGAGTACACGAGCGGCCACATCGACGGTGCGATCAACGTGCCGCTGCACGAGATCATCACCCGCGTCGGCGAGGTGCCCGCCGGCGAGGTGTGGGTGCACTGCGCCGGTGGGTACCGGGCCTCGATCGCGGCGTCCGTGCTCGACGCCGCCGGGCGTCACGTCGTCGCCGTCGACGACGCGTTCGACAACGCCCGCGAGACGTCGCTGGCCATCGTCGACGGCAGCGAGGCCTGAGCGTCATGCTCATCGCCGTCGTCGCCGGAATCGTCGTCGGTCTGCTCGTCGCCGGGCTCGGCGGCGGGGGCGCCATCCTCACGGTGCCCGTCCTCGTCTACGCGCTCGACAAGAGCCCGCACGAGGCGACGACGAGTTCGCTCGTCATCGTCGGCATCAGCTCCCTCGTCGGCCTGTGGAGCCACCACCGCGCCGGCACCGTGCAGTGGGGCCAGGGCGCGCTCTTCGGACTCGTCGGCATCGGCGGCGCCTACCTCGGCACCCGGGCCTCGCGCGGCGTCGACGGCAATCTACTGCTCACTCTGTTCGCGGCGCTGCTCGTCGTCGTCGCCACGGTGATGATCATGCGGGCACGACGCGAACGCGACAACACCGCCTGCGTGCCGAGACCGTTGCGCGAGGAGAACGGAGGGCACACCTTCGCCCTGGTCAAGGTGGCCCTGGCTGGTACCGGCGTCGGCCTGCTCACCGGCTTCTTCGGCGTCGGCGGCGGGTTCGCCATCGTTCCCGCCCTCACCTTGGCCCTCGGGTACTGCATGCCGTATGCGGTGGGCACGTCCCTGCTCGTCGTCGTCATCAACAGCGCCACCTCGTTGCTGTTCCACTCTGCTGACGGCGCGGATCTAGAATGGGATGTCGTGGTGCCGTTCGCCGCCACCGCCGTCATCGGAGCCGCGCTCGGCGGCCGGCTCGCACAGCGCATCCCGAAGAGGATGCTGCAGCTCGGGTTTGCCGTCTTCTTGATGTGCGTCGCCGCGTACACCGCGTGGCGCGCCCTGCCCCAACTCCTGTGACCCTCGCGTCCGATCCCCGATCCCCGATCCCCCGGCGACCGCTGGTCGCAGCCGCCGATCCACCACTCAAGGAGATTTCTCATGGCCCTGGCAAACCGCCTCACCCCCGCCGAGCTCGCTGACGCCGTCACGGCCGGCGAGACACTGCTGCTCGACGTGCGCACCCCCGCCGAGTACGGCACTGCGCGCATCCCCGGTTCGATCAACGTGCCGGTCGATCTGATCGAGAAGAACGCCACCGCGATCGGCGCCGGCATCAACCGCGACGCCGTCCTCATCTGTCGCATGGGCCCACGCGCCGAACGCGCCGAACAGGCCCTGGCCAAGGTCGGGGTGCCGCACACGAGCGTCCTCGTCGGCGGTTTCGAGGCCTGGCGCGACGCCGGTCATGACGTCGAGTTCGGCCAGGCCCGCTGGGATCTGGAGCGTCAGGTGCGCCTAGTCGCCGGTTCGCTCGTGGCCACGGGCGTACTCGCCAGCACCGTCGTACCGAAGGCGAAGTGGCTGTCCGGTGCTGTGGGCGGCGGCCTGATGTTCGCCGCGCTGTCGAACACCTGCGCCATGGGCACCATGCTCTCGAAACTGCCTTACAACCGCAGCACGGGCACTCCGAGCGTCTCCGGTGTTCGCAAACAACTCTCATGAGACGCGCCACGCACCGCGTCGCACCTACGCCGAAAGGGCATCCATGAAGGAAACCCTGTTCCACGCCATCGTCATCATCGGCGGCGGTGATGGTGGTATCTCCGTCGCCTCGCGACTACGCCGGGCCGGCGAGGCGGACGTCACCATCACCGAGCCGAGTGGCACTCACGCCCATCAACTGCTGTGGGCCCCCGTCAGGGGCGGCGCGGCACCGTTGATGGAATCACGCCGCCCTGAAGCTGATGTGATGCCCCAGGCGTGACCTGGATCAAGTCGCCCGCGGCCGACGTCGCCCCCCCCCCCGAAGCGAGTAGTGATCCTGGAAAGCGGCGCTCAGGTGGGGTATGACACCCAAGCCGTCGTCCCCGGCCTACAACGCCACCTCGACAGCGTCGAGGTTGATGATCAGGCCCTCGAGTAGGTAGCAGCCGCACTCGAGATCCCCGCCGAAATGGGCGGGGCGTCATGAAACGACGTCAGGGTCTGTCGCATTGAAGAAGAAATTCCGAAGGAGGAATGGGTGCGACGTGAACTTCGAGCAACCATCACAGTGTGCGGAAAGGACCGACCTGTTCGATATCCTGGCCGTTAATGGTGACCATACCACGGCCATTCACGCTCACCGGGTTGGAAAGGGATGCGGTGCAGTTACTTACCCAGCTCAGCGAGGGCACGGTGATGGTTCCATTCACCGGTGCGGGAATCGCGACCTGAAGCTTGGCGAAGTAGCGATAGTACGTGACGCCGTTGTAGGAGTAGGTTTGCGAGTCTTGCTGCACCGCGGACCAGTTTCCTGTCGTTGTGGTGAAACTCAAACCTGAAAGGTTGACGAGAACTGAGGCGTAGACGGCCGTGACAGATGATGTCGGCGAGACGTTCACGATCTGGTAATAGCTCGTGCCGTCATTCTTGCTGTCTACGGTGAGGCGGCGACTGCCTGATGAGCAGCCTGAGCTGGAACGCGTGATGTAGAACGAGCGATTGATGCTGGGGCTGACTTGGGATGCGGCAACGGCGGGCGCGGCCGCGCCAACAGTGATGGCTGGGATGCTCCAGGCGATACCTGCGGCCACTTTGCGGCGAGAGGGCTGGTTCATGGTGGCTCCTGTGGCTCGTCGAGGGGGTGCTGGTTCTGATGCTAGCTCGCCACGCCATAGCCGGGCAATCTATGTGTGCCTGTGAAGACGGTACGTCAACCGTTGGAGGCGCCGACGGAACGGGACCGGCTGAGAAGCGATTCGAGGTGGCCGCGCATGTATCCGCTCCATGGCGCAGTATGGACAGATGCCGCATCGATAGATCAGGGCCTCAACGCGCCTCGTCGTGAGGAGGTTTGCTACCCGGCTGGGCTTGCTGGCACCGTTCGACGGCCCATTCCTGATCGCCCCGGGGGGTGGTTGGACCGGAAAACGGCGTCGACAACCGGAAAGCACGCCACAGAAAGACACCGAAGGCGCCCACATTGCGCCGCGACGTGCCTGCAGCGACGGCACAGTTTCATCCCGCTCCCTCACACGCGGGGCAGGCCGCAGGAACCGTCAGCCACTCGGCTAGGCGTTCAGACCACATCGACTGGGACGCCCAACCTGAGCCACGGCATTCTTCACAGGCACCCACACCCCCACTTTAGGGCCACGAAGACACTTCAATGGTGTGCCCAACTCCAGGTGCCCTGCTCCGCCCCTGAGCCGCTGGGAGCGACGAGGTCGCCAGCGCCGCTCCTTCCGCCCACGCGATGGCCATGCCTGCTCGCTTCGATGACGTGTGCCAGAGCGCCCCCAGCGACTGTAGTCCCCCTACGATCGCCCATGTCATGCTTGATCCATGAATTCATACCCGCAAGTAACGTCATCCGCTGCGGCGCCGACCAGACGGGCGGTCGCCAAGGCTGTCGCCTGGAGCGTCCCAGCCGTCGCCGTCACCGCGCCCGCGCCCGCTGTTGCAGCGAGCCGCCCGTGCGCACCCGTGATGATGGCGTGGTCCGCGATGGGCAGCTCAAGCGTCTCCAGTGGACAAAAGGCAACTGTCGGCGGCACAACGGTGACCTACACGAACACCGGCGCGACCGGAGCGCCGAGAAACTCGACGCTCACGACCGGCAACGTCGGAGGAATCCCGGCAGGACAGGGGCTGGCACTGACCTGCCCCAATGCCACGTCCACCACTGCGCAGACCATCGCCTTCTCATTCAGCTCCCCCGTCACGAACGTGTCCTTGACCATCGCCGACATCGATTGGGACAACTCGGCCTTCCAGGACCGGATCGTCATCAACACCCCCGGGTTCTCCGGGGTCCGGGGGTCGCAGATCACCGGCAGCGGCACGGCGGCTTCCCCATACCAGGCAGTCAGTTCTGTTTCAGGCGGTGTGCCTAACACGTCATCCGCCGGCAACGTCACGGTGACGTGGGCCGGGCCGCTGACGCAGCTTTCGATGACGTACGACCAAGGTGGCATTGTTTCTGGAGGCCCCTTCGTTGCGGTCTCGGGGCTCACGTTCACCCCGACAGTTTGTTGATCTGGTCGGTAGCGCCCTGGAACAAATGCGACCACCGCGTCTTGACCGGCCGCAAGCAGCACACTGCTGGACGCTTTTTGGTGCCTGTGGGCGGCGTGGAAGGCCTGCGTCGGGGCGCGTCACGCCTATGAAGCCCACCCCAAGACGTGAGAGGCTTGCACGCATGAACACCGTGACTCCGAAGGACATTGCTGACGACGCCGTCGTGCTCGACGTTCGTGAGCAGGACGAGTACGACGCCGGTCACGCGCCGCGCGCCATCCACATCCCCCTCGCGGAGCTCCCGGCCCGCGTCGGCGAGCTTCCCGAGGTCGATGGCGACCTCCCCGTCGTCTGCCGCAGCGGCGGCCGCTCGAGTCGCGCCGTGCAATGGCTCGAGGGGCAGGGTCTCGACGTGGCGAACGTCGAGGGCGGCATGAAGCAGTGGCACGCCGACGGCAAGCCGATCCAGGCTGTCGGCGGCGGCGACGCCAACGTCATCTGACGTGAGCGACTCCCCCCTCTCGCGCCGCGCGCGGCGCAACGCCGACCCGCACCCTGCGGCCGAAGACGCTGCCGCCACCGGGTCCGACACGACCTCCTCGACGAGCGACACCCGCGATGGCGCCACGTTCGTCAGCTCCCGCAAAGCCACGTCGGCGCGTTCCTCGCGTGAGGACGCCACGTCCGCCGTCTCCGGCGACGCCACCTCGTTGCGCCCTTCGCGCGACGACGGCGCTACTGCTGCAACGGCATCCGGTGACGACAAGCGTGAGCGCGAGCCACGCTCGGCGGCTCGCACGTGGCTCGACCGCCTCATCCTCGTCGTCGCCGTCTGGGCGATCTGGGCGTTCATCACGACGTTCGTCGTGCAGCCGTTCCGCATCCCGTCCGGTTCGATGGAGAACACGCTGCGGGTCGGCGACCGCATCGTCGTCGCCAAGTGGGCGCCGCGATTCACGGACGTCAAGCGCGGCGACGTCATCGTGTTCAAGGATCC
This sequence comes from Dermacoccus sp. CCH2-D9, assembly GCF_001556795.1. Taxonomy (NCBI): domain Bacteria; kingdom Bacillati; phylum Actinomycetota; class Actinomycetes; order Micrococcales; family Dermacoccaceae; genus Dermacoccus; species Dermacoccus sp. CCH2-D9. The sequence continues at coordinate 3,225 of NZ_LSJT01000013.1, read as the reverse complement.
GGGCGACTGGACCGACCCCGTTCCGAGCGGCAACGTCATCACCGGAGGGATCCGCAAGATCGCCGAGGTGACGCACCTGTCCGCGAGCGGCAGCCACCTCGTCAAGCGCGTCGTCGGCGTCGGCGGCGACAAGGTCTCGTGCGAGGGGCCCGGGCAGAAGCTCACCGTCAACGGTGTCGCGATCACCGAGCCGTACCTGAAATCGGGTGTGCAGCCGTGCCAGGACAAGTTCTCCATCACCGTGCCCAAGGACAAGGTGTGGGTCATGGGTGACAACCGCTCGAACTCGGCCGATAGCCGCTACCACGACGACGGCACCGGACGCCTCGGCAGCGTGCCCGTCAGCGACATCACCGGCCGGGGTCTCGCCGTCGTCTGGCCGATCGGCAACATCGCCGGCGGCCACAACGACGAGGACGCCTTCTCGAAGGTGCCCGCCGCCAAGTGATCGGTTCACGCTGAACGATCATTCGCGACGGGGCGCCGCGGCCAGTGATGGCCCGGCGCCTCACCTCGTCTGGCCGTCGGTGCCACGGCTCTCTCAGGCTGGGATGGTGGGATGTCGGGCATGAATCCGAAGCTCGCGGTGTGGCGCGATCGTCTCCTCACGATCGTCATCATCTGGGTGGCATGGGCGCTCATCTCGACGTTTGTCGCCCAGCCGTTCAAGATCCCCAGCGGGTCGATGGAGAACACGCTCGGGGTCGGCGACCGCATCGTCGTCGAGAAGTGGAGCCAGGACGTGAGGCGCGGTGACGTCGTCGTCTTCGCCGACGACCTGCACTGGGAACCCGCGCAGGCCGCACCCACGGGCTGGCGCAAGGCGGTGCGCGATGTCGCGACGGCCACGCACATCGCTGCGGAGGGCAACCACCTCGTCAAGCGCGTCGTCGGCCTGCCCGGCGACGTCGTCAGCTGCTCCGAGCCGAACGCGAAGCTGACGGTCAACGGCGTCGCCGTCGACGAGCCGTACCTGCAGGCCGGGCTCGACGGCTGCGCGCCGAGCCCCGGGCAGGCGAGCAAGTGGAGTATCACCGTGCCGGCCGGGCACATCTGGGTCATGGGCGATCACCGCGACGACTCCGCCGACAGTCGCTCGCACGACGACGGCACCGGACGCCTCGGAAGCGTGCCGCTGAGCGCCGTCACCGGGCGCGCCATCGCCGTCGTCTGGCCCCTCAACCACCTCGCAGGCGGCCACGGCGACGCAGACGCGTTCGCGAAGGTGCCCGCGCCGAAGAAGTGACCTCGGCACGCATTGCTGCCACGATGCGATGGGCTCGCTGGCGGCTCCGAGGGACAACACCACGAGCCATCAATCATGCGGTGCATCGAAGGCAAGCATCGGGGTGCTCTCCGGGGCGGAGAACTCGACATCCGGCGCGGCTTCAGGCAGGCGGCGCCAAGCCGTCAGTATCCCGGCGCGGCGGGCAGGCCGAAGAGTTTTTCGAGCGTCGCGATGTCGCGTCGCGCATGCATGAACGCTGCGACCTCGGGGCCGACGTAACGCAGGTGCCACGGTTCGGGTTCGTAGCCCGTCACAGCGTGCTGGCCCTCGGGGTAGCGCACGACGAAACCGAACTCGTGCGCATGAGCGCCCACCCAGCGACCCACGGGCGTGTCCTTGAATGCGGGCTCGAGCTCGTGCTGACGGTCGACGCCCCGCACGTCGAGGGCCAGGCCAAGCTGGTGCTCGGAGTGGCCGGGGCGCGCGGAGTACGTGTCGGCGGCCTGCTTGCCGTCGCGCGCGGCGTAGGCGTCGTAGACGCGGGCCTGGTCGTCGAAGTCGCGGTGTGCGCTGACGGCTTCGAGCGCGACGTGCTCGCGCTCGGCGCGCGCGAACATCGCGTCGAGAGGCTTGCTCAGCCGTTCGTCGATCATGACGCCGTGCGCCGCGAGGAGCTTCTTCGGCTCGTCCGAACGGGCCAGCGCGAGGCGCTTGTTGACGACGCGCAGCAACGACGAGCGCAGCGCGTCGGGCCGCGTGTCGACGCTCACCGACGTGTCGGGCGCGCTCGGGGTGCTGATGTCGATGCGGCTCACGGCGGAGTGCTTGACGGGCAACGCCACGACGACGACGCCACCTGCGGCGCGTTCGATGGCGACCGCGTCGTCCTGGTGCGCCCACAACTCGCCGTCATGGAGCCGCGCGACGACGGCGGCGACGTTCGGCGTCACGGCGAGGGCTTGCAGGTGCAGGGCGCGCAGCGCGTCCGCGTCAGTGCCGGTGACGAGCGAGGGCGATGTCGTCGATGCCGCCAGCGCCCCGGCCGAACCCGCGATTCCGGCGGCTGCCGCCAGCGCGGCCACGGGTGCGGCGAGGGCCGCGCGGCGCGTCACGTCAGCCATGGCCCTCACCCTTCTTCAAGCCCCGTCGACAACGCCCACGCTCTGGCTGCACACCTGAGTGGGGGACGAACGAAAACGGGAAGACGATCTCGTCGAGGTCACGATATCGTCACGGCGGCATCCGCGTCACACCGGGCGCCGCCCCGGACCCGGCCTCCTGGCACGATGGCGAGTAACTCGCAGGGGGGCGCGCAGTTGGCTGCATACCTTTGAATTACCCGCCATGTTGTGGCCTGCGAACTGACATCACCCGCCAGGCATCTCGCGAGCAGGCTCACTTGAGCAGCTTGCTCATCCGTCGATCGGCGAGCGGCTTGCCGCCCGTCTGACACGTCGCGCAGTACTGCAACGAACGGTCGGCGAACGACACCTCGCGGATGACGTCGCCGCACACCGGGCACGCCTCGCCCGTGCGCCCGTGCACGCGCATCCCGGCGCGTTTGGCGTCCTTGAGATCCTTCGCGGGCTTGCCGGCCGCAGCGTCGACGGCATTCGTCAGGGTCGTGATCAGCGCGTCGTACAGCGTGTCGATCTGCCCGGGCTCGAGCGATGACGTCAACGCGAACGGCGAGAGCTTCGCGACGTGGAGCACCTCGTCCGAGTAAGCGTTGCCGACGCCCGCGATCTCGTTCTGATCACGCAGCAACCCCTTGATCTGCATGCGCCTGCTCGCCACGAGCTGCCCGAACGCCTCGCGGGTGAACTCGGGCGACAGCGGGTCGATGCCGAGCTTCGCGATGCCCGGCACGTCGACGACGTCACGCACGATGTGCACGGCGAGGCGCTTCTGCGTGCCGGCCTCGGTGAGGTCGAAACCGGAGCCGTCGTCGAAGCGCACGCGCAGCGCGATCGGCGACTTGCCGGGCCGCAACACCG
>NZ_LSJT01000129.1:0-9352 GCF_001556795.1 Dermacoccus sp. CCH2-D9 | reverse complement strand
TGCGCATACCCACCTCCTGAGTGACTCACACCCAGGCTGACAGTCAGGGGTGGACAGGAATCGCCGATGTGGATCGCGGATGGGGACGGGTGGGGCCAGCGTTTTGAGGGTCGGGGTCGTGAGGATCAGTGGCGTGAGGAGATGCCGAAGGAGGCTGTCCATGTTCGGCCGGGGTGCAGCACCATGAGGCCCTCGCCCGTGTTGAACGCATTGGCGGGGCACGTCATCGGCTCCACGGCCAAGCCCGAGCGTCGGTTCTTCGGCTCCGGCAACCCGTCGCCCGTGAACAGCTGCACGTAGCCGAACTCGCGCGCATCGGCCCACAACGTCGTCACCCGCGACGACGTGCTGACGCTGACCTCCCAGCGTGCGGCGTCGTTGCTCGACGACGCGGCTCCGTCAGCCCGTGGCGCCGCGTCTGCAGGCCGCGAGGGCATTCCGCTGCCCGGGCGGGCTCCGATACCGGTGAAGCACGTATCGAGGGTGACGCCGCGCAATGATGCGCTTTCGGTGAAGTCGATCGAGGCTGGTCCACGCCCCACCGGGATGAGCCGCTCGTCGACGGTAAGGGCTTCGTCTAGAGGGGCGGTCAGCGTCACGTCGTCGAGTGAGCTCTCACCTGCCGTCAGATAGGGGTGCATGCCGAACCCGAACGGGCATGGCGTGTTGGAGAGGTTCGTGGCGCGCGGCGTGATCGTCAGGCCGTCGGGGCCGAGCACGTACGTCATCTCGAATCGCACCGTCCACGCCCATCCCGGCTGCGGGTGCAGCGTGACGCCGACGGTGACGCGATGCGTCGCGTGCTCCACGAGCTGCCACGGTTGCCAGCGCACCAGCCCGTGGGCGGCGTTGGCGTGCTCCGGTTCGGTCAGCGGCAGCAGGTACGTGTCGCCGTCGAACGCGTAGCGCCCGCCTGCGATGCGGTTCGGCCACGGCGCGAGGACGTGCCCGCGGGCCGCGTCGGCCATGGTGTCCTCGGCGTATCCATGGACGATGTCCTCGCCGTCGTGGCGCAGCGTCCGCAACCCGCCGCCGACCTCGACGATCGTCGCCTCGTACCCGGACGCCCTGATGTGCCACTGCGTGCCGCTGGGAAGGGTGGGCTGCTCGTCGTTCGTCACGCCCACAGCGTAGGGAACGGGCGCGTCGTTGGGGTTGTCGGCGCCATGCGCCAAGATGGTGAGCGTGAATCCTTCGACTGCCATGGCAAGCGTGATCATCGACGAACTCGTGCGGCTCGGCGTCAAGGACGTGGTGCTCTCGCCCGGTTCGCGTTCGGCGCCGCTCGCGTACGCGGTGGCCGCGGCCGACAAGGCTGGACGGCTACGTCTGCACGTGCGCGTCGATGAACGTTCGGCCGGGTTCCTCGCCCTCGGTCTCGCGAAGATCTCGCGCAACCCGGTGCCCGTCATCACGACGAGCGGCACGGCCGTCGCAAACCTTCACCCTGCCGTCCTCGAAGCACATCACGCGCAGGTGCCGCTCATCATCATGAGCGCCGACCGCCCCGCAGAACTACGCGACACGGGCGCCAACCAGACGACCGATCAGGTCAAGATCTTCGGCTCCGCGACGCGGTGGTTCCACGAGTTCGCGACGCCGAGCGAGCGCGCTGGGCAGAACACGGTGTGGCGCTCGGTCGTCGGTCGCGCGTTCGCCCACGCGACGGGCGTCCCGACGGGCGACGTCGGGCCGGTCCACCTCAACCTGCCGTTCCGCGAGCCGCTGACGCCCGACGTCGCCGACCTCGCGATGGCCGGAGCCGTTGCGGGCGCGGCGGCGATCGTGGCGAGGGATACGAGCGCGACGTCCGATGAGGACGGCCGGGCTGATGACGCCCCCTCAACGACGTCACCCGTGTGGCCCGAAAGCCTCGAGGGGCGGGATCGCGGGCGCCCCTGGATGCAGTTGCGTGCTCCGGCATCGACGGTCACCGTCGCGCCCGGCCCGGGCATCGCACCGGTGCCGCGTACGCTCGTCCTGCTCGGTGATCTGCCCGATCCGAAGCTGGCCGCCGAGGTCGCCGAACTCGCCGACGCGGCGGGCTGGCCCGTCATCGCCGAGCCGTTCGGCGATTACCACCGCGGGCGCGCCATGCCGCACGGTTCGCTCATCCTCGCCGCCCACGACTGGCTCGACGAGCACCTGCCCGAGCGTGTTCTCGTCGCCGGACGCATGACGCTCTCGCGCGACGTCGCGAAGCTGCTGCGTCACCCCGAGGTGACCGTCGAGGTCATCACGGCCTCGACGTCGTGGGCCGACCCGTCGCACGTCGTGCAGCGGGTGCACGAGTGGGCCGCCATCGCGCGCTCGCACGAACTCGTCGCGGCGTGCGCGGACCGTCGGTGGTCGAGCAGTTGGCGCATCGCAGGGCAGCGTCTCGCGCAGCGCATCGGGCCGCTCGTCGCGCGGTCGTGGCCGTCCGGCCTGGCCGCGACGTCGACGCTCGTGCAGCACGTGCCGGCCGGGTCGGCGCTGCTCATCGGGTCGTCGAACACGGCGCGTGACCTCGATCTCGGTCGCAACCCGCAGCGCATCGCGCGTCGGGTCTGCTCCGTCGCGAACCGCGGGTTGTCGGGCATCGACGGAGTGGTCTCGACGGCCGTCGGCATCGCGCTGTCGCACGACGGCCCGAGTTTCGCACTCATGGGCGACCTGACGTTCCTGCACGACAGCAACGGCCTGCTCATCGGCCCCGGCGAGCCGCGCCCCGACCTGACGATCGTCGTCATCAACGACGACGGCGGCGGCATCTTCGGCACGCTCGAGCAGGGGCGCAGCGAACTCGCCGAGCACTTCGAGCGCGTCTTCGGCACGCCGACGAACGCCGACCTCGCGCTCGTGTGCGAGGCCCGCGGTGTCGGGTATTCGCTCATCGGGTCGCGTGACGAACTCATCGAGCGCGTCAGCGACCCGGCGCCCGGGCTGAACGTCATCGAGGTGCGCATCGAGCGTCACCTCGAGCGTCAGGCGCGCCACGACCTTTTCGCGGCCGCCATCGACGCCGTCGCCGACGCCGGTGAGATGGACGCGCGCTACGAACGTCGATGACGCGCCCCACCCTCAGGTATGGTGCGCGCCCGCGTCATCTCGGCAAGAGTGGCAGGAGGCGGCGCCCGCCCGGGGCGCCGCAGCCCACATGGTGGCGCGCCACACGATGAAGGAGAGACGACATGACGGTTGCGACCGACGCAGTGTTCGAGATGCCCGAGGACGGCGACAACGACGGTGAGCGTCTGAGCGAGCAGGACGCCTCCAACATCGACACCCCCGACGCCGGCGGCGAGGCCGACACGGTGAACGAGGACAACGTCCCGCACTCCGGCCTCGACGGTGACAAACTGCAGGAGAACTGATCGCGCTGCCCGGCCGCTCGCGAGGTTGCGGGCGCCCGGGCATGATGCGCGAGACGACGACACGAGGAGATGACGAGCATGGCACTGACCGACTTCATCGAGCAGCTCAAGGCGCGCCTGAGCGGCGCGTCCGACAGGACCGGAGAGACGGCTCAGAACGCAACCGACAAGGCTGGTTCGATCGACGAAGGTGACCCCACGCGCACCATCGTCAGCAACGACCCGGGAACGCCGACGGACCACGCCGTCTGAACCGCATCGTCTGAATCACGCCTCACGCGGGGGCCGAGCAGGCCCCGGTGAAGGTCACGTCGGCCTCGTCATGCACCACGTGCGTGGCGGGGCCGTTCGCCACTGTGATGTCGTAGCCGGTCAGGTGGGACGGGCGACCACTCGAGGTCACGCGAACCTCGATGATCGCCTGATGCCCGGGCAAGATTTCGTGTGGGTGCGCGACGGCGGGAAGTGACGCAAACCCGACGCTCATGGGCGTCTCGGGATCGAGGCTGCCTTCGGCAGGCCCCGCGTCGATGACGGCGAAATCGCGCACGTCGACACGCGACGATCCAGCGCTCGGCGTGATGGCGATGATTCGGGCCGTGTGCCGATCCGTGTTGGCGATGACACCGCTCGGGAAGGCTTTCGGTTCGGACGCGCCGCAGGCCCCGATCGCGAAGGCGACGTTGCCTCCATCGGTGCGGCGCACGTCCTTCGGCCCGCCGAAGGCCGCGACGAGGGCCAGGGCGGTACCCAACGCGACGACGATGGCCGTCCAGGTGCGCGCAGGCTTGGACTCGCCCTGTCGGGGACGGAACGCTGACATCGGTGGGGCCTCTCCGCGTCACCGCGCGGTGACTGCCGCCTCACCCTATGTGTTGCGCCGCCCACCGCGGGCGCTTCCGGGGCGATCGGGGCTGCCCTCTGGCGGGTGCCGGTTGTCGCGCGTCACGACCGAGTGGCCCGGCGCCGCGCCGGCATGGTCACGCGCTTGAATGCACCAGCCCATGTGAGTTCACCAGCCCAGCGCAGACGGCGAGGTGGATGCTCAGTCCAACAGGTGTGCCGCGACGGTGGCTCCGAACTCGCGGGCAGCGGCGAGGTCGTCATCACCCACGTCGCCGAGACGTTCGAAGGGCTCGGCGACGAGGCGCAGTTCGAGGCCCGTCGTGATGGCGTCGAGAGCGCGGCGCGCGCCCGTCGCGTCGCTGCGCCCGTGCACCCAGTAGCTGAACGGGCGCCTGCGGACGTGCCCCTGCAGCGCGCCGTACGTCGAGTCAAAACTGTGCTTGAGTGCGCCGGAGAGGTAGCCGAAGTTGACCGGTGTGCCGAACACATACGCATCGGCGTCGAGGTAGGCCCGCGGGTCGGTCGCCTCCAGCGCTTCGATCGCGACGACCTCGACGAGTCCGTCGAAGAACTCCGGGTCGCTCGCCCCCGCGATCACTGCATCGCGCAGGGACACCGTGGCCAGGGTCGGTGCGTGGCTGATGACGAGAAGACGCTTCATCTGATCGACGCTACCGCCCGGCCGCCGAGCGTGGAACCAGCCGTCCCGCGCGGAGCTGAAGTACCGCATGGCAGGGTTGTGGCCCTCAACTCGCACCGTGAGGGCTGAAAGTCGGCATGGCGCGATCGCAGCTCCGAACGCGCACAAGAACCGGAGCGACGTCGCCAAACCTGCCCTCCTCGCGCGTCAGTCGTCGCGCAACGCCTCGCGCATGGGTGAGAGCTTGGCGACGGATTCGGCGACCTCGCTCACCGGATCGGACCCGGCGACGATGCCGCACCCGGCGAACAGCCTGATGCGGCAGGGGTTCTCGATGTCGATCTGGCCGCTGCGCAGCGCGATGCCCCACTCGCCGTCGCCGGCGGCGTCGATCCAGCCGACGGGCCCGGCATAGCGTCCGCGGTCCATGTGTTCGAGCTCGTCGATGACGAGCGCCGCCTCGTTCGTCGGCGTCCCGCACACTGCAGCCGACGGGTGCAGCGATGCCGCGAGCGTCAGCGACGACGCGCCCCCGTCGAGCGCGCCGGAGACGTCCGTGGCGAGGTGCAGCACGTTCGGCAGATTGAGGACGAACGGCGCGTCGGGCACGTTCATCGAAGAACAGTGCGGCCGCAGCGCCGCCTCGACGGAGCGGACGGCATACTCGTGCTCCTCGAGGTCCTTCGAACTGCGCGCGAGGCTCGCGGCGAGCGCCAGATCCTGCTCCTCGCTGGAGGCGCCGGCCCCGGCGCGACGGATCGTCCCGGCGAGGACGCGTGAGGTGACGAGCCCCTTCTCCGAGCGCACGAGCAGCTCCGGCGTCGCGCCGACGAGACCATCGACGGCGAACGCCCACGTGTCGCGGTAACGCGCCGCCAGACGCGTCAGCAGCCAGCGTGGGTCGATGTCGGCGTCCGCGACGTGGATCTCGTCACGCGCGAGCACGACCTTCTCGATGCGCCCCGTGCGGATCATCTCGATGGCGTCGCTCACGGCGCTGCGCCACTGCGCGGGCGTCAGCGCGCCGTCACGGGCCTCGACGCCCGTCGGTGCCAGCGCTGGCGTGACGTCGGGCAGGCGGTCGCTCGTGCGGTTGATCGTCGTGAGCCACGCTCGCCCGCCGCGGCGCCCGACGACCATCTCGGGCACGACGAGCGCCGAACCCTCGTCGGAGGAGTTGCGGAAACTGAACGAGCCGAACGCGACGAGTCCACTGCCGGGCAGGGCGACCTCGTCCTCGACGTCGGCTGCCGCGACGAGCGCATCCCACCACGACTCGGCGTCGGCGAATCGCTCGTCACCGCTCGTCGCGATCGACGCGGCGCGCCCCCACGCGACGAGACCCTCACCGCGGCGCACCCACGACATCACGTCCTCGGCCGGGCGGCCCGCCGGAACGAGCGAGACGAGATCGCCCGGGTCGGCGAGCTCCTGGGTGCGCACCCGCAGGTGCGGCGTGCGCGCGGCGTCGGCGGGCGATGGGGAAAGGCTCACGAGACACCAGCCTAACCCCGTGCCGCGGACGGCTCGGTGGCGCGAGGCGCCGCCGTCAGCGACGCGTGATGACGCCCCGCGCACCTGCTCATTCAGGTGGCCGCGAGGGCACGCGCGCGCGAGTGCGAGAATGGCCCCATGAATCGTGCTGGCCTGGACAAGCGACCCAGCGATGTCGCGCGCATGTTCGACGACGTCGCGGCGCGTTACGACATCATGAACGACCTGCTCTCCCTCGGCCAGGACCGTCGCTGGCGCAAGCAGGTGCTGACGGCGCTCGACCCCAAGCCGGGCGAGATCGTGCTCGACATCGCCGCAGGCACGGGCACCTCGTCGGAGCCCTTCGACGCCGCGGGCGCCCACGTCGTGCCCGCCGACTTCAGCCTCGGCATGCTGCGCGAGGGCAAGAAGCGCCGCGCCGACCTCGGATTCACCGCCGCCGATGCGACGAAGCTGCCGTTCGCCGATGCCTCGTTCGACGCCGTCACGATGAGCTTCGGCCTGCGCAACGTCGTCGACGTCACGGGCGCGCTCGCCGAGTTCGCGCGCGTGACGAAGCCCGGCGGGCGCCTGCTGATCTGCGAGTTCAGCCACCCGACGAACGGGCCGTTCCGCCGCGTCTACACCGAGTACCTCATGCAGGCGCTGCCGCCCGTCGCGCGCGCCGTCAGCTCGAACCCGGAGAGCTACGTCTACCTCGCCGAGTCGATCCAGAGCTGGCCCGCGCAGCGTGAGCTCGCCGAGCAGATCAAGACGGCAGGCTGGGCCGACGTCGAGTGGCGCAACCTCACCGGCGGCATCGTCGCGCTGCATCGCGCGGTCAAGCCCGCGGCGAAGAATGCGCCGAAGAACCAGCAGTCGAAGAACCAGCAGGCGAAGAAGAAGGGCGGCGCGGCGTGAGCGACGCCGTCGGCACGCGCCCCGAGGCGGCGATCGAGAGCGCCGACGTCATCGTCGTCGGTGCCGGCCCGGGTGGTTCGACGATGGCCGCGTACCTCGCGCAGGCCGGCCTCGACGTCCTGCTGCTCGAGAAGACCCGTTTCCCGCGCGAGAAGGTGTGTGGTGACGGGTTGACGCCGCGCGCCGTCAAGGAGATCGACGCGCTCGGCATCCCCACTCCCGAGAGCGAGGGGTGGATCCGCAATAAGGGGCTGCGCCTCGTCGGGCGTGGCATGCGTCTGCAGGTCGACTGGCCCGACGAGGGAGCCTTCCCCGCCTACGGTCTCGTGCGCACGCGCCAGGACTTCGACGACATCCTCGCCCAGCACGCCGTCGCCCAGGGCGCGCGGTTGCTGCAGGGCGTCAACGTCACGGCGCCCATCGTCGAGAACGGCCGCGTTGCCGGCGTCGAGGCGAAGCTCCTCGGCGAGGACGGGCGTGCCACCGGCGAGAAGGCGACGTACCGTGCCCCGCTCGTCGTCGCCTGCGACGGCAACTCGAGCCGCCTGGCGCTCGCCGTCGGCCGCCAGAAGCGCGAGGACCGGCCGATGGGCGTCGCCGTCCGCGCCTATTACACGAGCCCGCGCACGCACGACGACTACCTCGAGAGCTGGCTCGAACTGCCGTCGACGAACGAGCGCGGCGAGAAGATCCTGCTGCCCGGCTACGGGTGGATCTTCGGCGTCGGGGACGGCACGAGCAACGTCGGCCTCGGCATCCTCAACACCTCGAAGGCGTTCGGCAAGACCGACTACCGCGAGGTCATGCGCCGCTGGGTCGCGACGATGCCGCCCGAGTGGACGTTCGGCGACGCGACGATGGTCGGCGACATCCGCGGAGCGGCGCTGCCGATGGGCTTCAACCGCACCCCGCACTACGCCGACGGCCTCATGCTCGTCGGCGACTCCGGCGGCATGGTCAATCCGTTCAACGGTGAGGGCATCGCGTACGCGATGGAGGCCGCGCGCCTCGGTTCGAGCGTCGTCGCGGACGCGTTCGGCGCCGCGAAGAACGGCGGCGACGTCGCCCGCGAACGCATCCTCGCCACCTACCCCGACGTCATGAAGCAGGCCCTCGGCGGCTACTTCACGCTCGGTCGCCACTTCGCCACGATGATCGGTAATCCGCAGATCATGAAGCTCGCCGTCACGTACGGTTTGCCGCGCGAGGACCTGATGAAGATCATCGTCAAGGTGATGGCGAACCTCGCCGACCCGGGCGGCAAGAGCGCCACCGATCGCCTGTACACCGTGCTGACCCGCCTCGCGCCCAACGCGTGAACGGCCCAGGAAGAGTTGAACCATGAGTGCTGAATCCGCGCGCACCTCGAGCGCCCAGTCGGTCGCGTCCGCGATCGTCCCGGACGCCTCGGCGGAGCTGAGCGACCGCCTCGTCGACGGGCTGCAGCGCGTCAACGCACGCCTCGACGTCGTCGTCGACCACGACAGCCCGCTCGTGCGTGAGGCCAGCCACCACCTCGTGGACGCCGGCGGCAAGCGTTTCCGCCCGATGCTGACGTTGCTCACCTCGATGCTCGGCACCGGCATCAGCGACGAGGTCGTCGACGCGGCGGCCGGCGTCGAGCTGACGCACCTCGCCTCGCTGTACCACGACGACGTCATGGACGAGGCCGACATCCGCCGCGGTGTGCCGAGCGCCAACGCGGTGTACGGCAACTCGACGGCCATCCTCATCGGCGACCTGCTCTTCGGCAAGGCATCCGAACTCATCGCCCACCTCGGCCCGGAGGCCGTCATCCTGCAGGCCCGGACGTTCGTGCGCCTGTGCGCCGGCCAGATCGAGGACGAGCGTCAGACACCCGACGGCGCCGACCCGATGGAGTACTACCTCAAGGTGCTCGCCGACAAGACGGGCGTCCTCATCGCCGCCGCCGCGCAGTACGGGGCGATGTTCTCCGGCTGCGACGAGCGCACCGTCGAGGTGCTGGGCCGCTACGGCGAGCTCGTCGGGCTCGTCTTCCAGCTGAGCGACGACATCCTCGACATCGCGAGCGAGGCCGAGACTTCGGGCAAGACCCCGGGCACCGACCTGCGTGAGGGCGTCACGACGCTGCCGA
>NZ_LSJT01000128.1:0-14667 GCF_001556795.1 Dermacoccus sp. CCH2-D9 | reverse complement strand
TGCCGACGACCTCGACGGCGCTCGTCACCGCATTCGCTCGCTCGTCGGACGCGACACGTCGCAGGCAGGCCCCGACGAGATGGCCCGGGCCGTCGTCGAGTCGCTTGCCGAGAACCAGTCGGATGCCGTCGCGGCAACCCTCGTCTGGGGCGCGGGGTTCGGGGCGCCTGGTGTCGTGCTGCACCGCTGCGCCAACACGCTTGACGCGATGATCGGGCACCGGACCGAGCGGCTCGAGCAGTTCGGTTGGGCCGCGGCACGATTCGACGACGTCCTCAACGCCGTTCCGGCCCGTGTGAGCGTGCTCGCGACGGCGATCAGCTGTGTCGTGGCGGGCGAGCCGTCGCGCGTGCGCGACGTCGTGCGCGACGTCCGCCGTGACGCCCCCGCGCATCCGAGCCCCAACGCCGGGCCCGTCGAGGCCGCCGCCGCGGGCGCACTCGGGGTGCGCCTCGGCGGGACGAACGTGTACGCCGGTCGCACCGAGCATCGCGGTGAACTCGGCGACGGACGCGCGGTCGACGTCACCGACATCCCGCGTGCGGTACGGCTCACCCGACGCGTCGGACGCACGGTCCTCGTCCTCGCGCTCGGCGCGCGTCTCCTCGCGCGGCGTCGCACGATGAACTGACCGGTTCGCGTGTGCGGCACAGCCGAACCGCGCGCGTATTAGAACGCAGGAACAGCCCCGCTCGTCAGCTCCGCAGGAACGTCACGACCTCGTCGAGCGTGCTCACCTCACGCAGCCCGGCCGGTGCCGCGGGCCGTGCGACGACGACGACGGGGACGCCGAGTTCGCGTGCTGCGGTGAGCTTCGCGGCGGTGTAGCTGCCGCCGGAGTCCTTCGTCAGGACGACGTCGACGGCGTGCTCCCGCATCGTCGCGATCTCGGCGTCGACGTCGAACGGCCCGCGGGTGTGCAACACCGTCCACGCGGGCGGCGCGGGGACGTCCAGCGGTTCGACGATGCGCACGAGCGCGGCCTTGTCGTCCCAACCGCGGTAGTGCTCGAGTGTCTGACGCCCTGTGGTCACGAACGGCCGACGCCACCCTTGCGCGTCGACGAGCGCCCGCGCGCCGGCGTAGGTGCTGACCCAGTGCCAGGTGGGCGCATCCGGGTGCTCACGCCAACCGGGGCGCGCGAGGCGCACGAGCGGGACGTCGGCGGCCGCGCAGGCAGCCACCGCGTGGGAACGCATCGTGACCGCGAACGGGTGCGTCGCGTCGACGACGTGCGTGAAGCGGTCGTCGCGCAGCGTCGCCGTCAGCCCTGCGACGCCGCCGAACCCGCCGATCCTGACGTCGCCGACCGGCAGCCTTGGCCGCGACACGCGCCCGGCCAAGGAACTGACGAACGCGATCCCCAGCTCGTCGAGGCGTGCTGCGAGAGCGCGGGCTTCACTCGTTCCGCCGAGGATAAGCACCTTCGTCGATGACACGCCCGCAGCCTACCGACCCGTGCCCCGACAACGCCGTCGGCCCCCCTCACCGCAGTGAGAGGGGCCGACGTTCAGCGGGTGAGAGCCGTGGCTCTCAGCTGATCGCGTGGATCAGTTGCCCGTGAGCTTCTCGCGCAGAGCAGCCAGCGCCTCGTCGGAGGCGAGGGTGCCTTCGGCCGGAGCCGAGCTCGAGCTGGAGCTCGACGACGAGGAGGACGAACCCTGCGAGCTCGAGCCCGAGTTCGACGACGAGTACGACGTCGGGGCGGTCTCGCCGGACGCCGCAGCTTCGGCGTCGTCCTTGCGGGCCTGCTCGATCTGGGCCTGGTGGGCCTCCCAGCGCGAGTGGGCCTCGGCGTACTGCTTCTCCCACTTCTCACGCTGCGCGTCGAAGCCCTCGAGCCACTCGTTCGTCTCCGGGTCGAAGCCCTCGGGGTACTTGTAGTTGCCCTGCTCGTCGTACTCCGCAGCCATGCCGTACAGCGTCGGGTCGAACTCGGAGGCGGCAGCGCCGTCCTCGTTCGCCTGCTTCAGCGACAGGGAGATGCGACGACGCTCGAGGTCGATGTCGATGACCTTGACGAAGATGTCGGAACCGACGGTGACGACCTGCTCGGGCAGCTCGACGTGACGCTCGGCGAGCTCGGAGATGTGGACGAGACCCTCGATACCGTCCTCGACGCGCACGAACGCACCGAACGGGACGAGCTTCGTGACCTTGCCCGGCACGACCTGGCCGATGGCGTGCGTGCGAGCGAAGTGCTGCCACGGGTCTTCCTGCGTCGCCTTGAGCGACAGCGAGACGCGCTCGCGGTCCATGTCGACGTCGAGCACCTCGACGGTGACTTCCTGGCCGACCTCGACGACCTCGGACGGGTGGTCGATGTGCTTCCAGGACAGCTCGGAGACGTGGACGAGACCGTCGACGCCACCGAGGTCCACGAACGCACCGAAGTTGACGATCGAGGACACGACGCCGGAGCGGACCTGGCCCTTCTGCAGCTCCTTGAGGAACGTCGTGCGAACCTCGGACTGCGTCTGCTCGAGCCACGCACGACGCGACAGGACCACGTTGTTGCGGTTCTTGTCGAGCTCGATGATCTTGGCCTCGATCTCCTTGCCGACGTACGGCTGCAGGTCGCGGACACGACGCATCTCCACCAGCGACGCAGGGAGGAAGCCGCGCAGGCCGATGTCGAGGATGAGACCACCCTTGACGACCTCGATGACCGTACCGGTGACGACGCCGTCGTCTTCCTTGATCTGCTCGATCGTGCCCCAGGCGCGCTCGTACTGCGCACGCTTCTTGGACAGGATCAGGCGGCCTTCCTTGTCCTCCTTCTGGAGGACGAGAGCCTCGACGTCGTCGCCGACCTTGACGACCTCGCCCGGGTCGACGTCGTGCTTGATCGAGAGCTCGCGCGAGGGGATGACACCCTCGGTCTTGTAACCGATGTCGAGGAGAACCTCGTCACGGTCGACCTTGACGATGACACCTTCGACGATGTCGCCGTCGTTGAAGTGCTTGATCGTCGCGTCGATCGCGGCGAGCAGCTCCTCCTCCGAACCGATGTCGTTGACAGCGATCGGGGACGTGGTGGTGGAAGTCATGTGTAAGAAGTAACTTTCGGTGGGCAATTCGGGAGGCGAGACCATCGGGCGCGACAACGCGCGCAGGCGGACCGCCTCTGCGGACAAATCGAACAACGTCTCGGGCGCGCCCGGCCCCGTCTGCGAGCGACGGGGAGCGTGGGCACGTACGACACGCCCTCTCATCCTAGGCACGCGGGGCCATCAGGGCCAAATGGGAAGGGCATCGTAGCGTGGGTTCATGCAGACCCCCGACCGTGCCGGACGCTTCGACGTCGACGCAGCCTCGTCCGCCCGCGGAAATCGCTCGTGGTGGGACGCCGAGGCGCGCGACTATCTCGACGAGCACGGCGCCTTCCTCGGTGACGCCGAGTTCGTCTGGGGGCCGGAGGGGTGGCGCGAGGACGATCTCCACGTCCTCGGCGAGCCGAGCGGGCTCGCGGGCCGCGACCTCCTCGAGTTCGGTGCCGGCGCCGCGCAGGCCGGACGCTGGTGCGCCAGGCAGGGTGCACGCGTCGTCGCGACGGACCTGTCCGGCGGGATGCTGCGCACGGCCGTGCAACTCGACGCCCGCACCGGCACGTCATTGCCGCTCGTGCAGTGCGACGCGAGCCGACTGCCGTTCGCGGACGCCTCCTTCGACGTCGTCTTCTCGGCTTTCGGCGCCGTTCCGTTCATCGCCGACACCTCGGCCCTCATGCGGGAACTGGCGCGCGTCACGCGCCCAGGCGGGGTTGTCGCGTTCTCGACGACGCACCCCGTCCGCTGGAGCCTGCCCGATGTGCCCGACGCCGCCGGGCTGACGATCCAGCACTCGTACTTCGACACGACGCCCTACGCCGAGGCGGCGGGCGACGACGTCGTCTACGCCGAGCACCACCACACTCTCGAGCAGCGCGTGCGCGAACTGCTCGACGCCGGGCTCGTACTCGAGCAGTTGCGCGAACTGCCGTGGAAGGAGTCGAACGAGTCGACCTGGGGTGGCTGGAGCCCCCTGCGCGGACGGCTCGTGCCCGGCACGCTCATCCTCGCCGGCCGCAGACCTG
Organism: Dermacoccus sp. CCH2-D9; assembly: GCF_001556795.1. Lineage (NCBI taxonomy): Bacteria > Bacillati > Actinomycetota > Actinomycetes > Micrococcales > Dermacoccaceae > Dermacoccus > Dermacoccus sp. CCH2-D9. The sequence continues at coordinate 10,592 of NZ_LSJT01000128.1, read as the reverse complement.
CCTGAAGGGTGCGTCGCGCGAATACCGCCAACAGGGTCGGCCGCGGCCGGGATCGGCGTCAGCGGTTGAGGATCTCCTCGGTCTGACCGGGTGTCAGGACCGGAGCCGACGCGGCCTCGGTGCGAAACCACTCGATGGTGCGCTGCAGCCCAGTCTCCACGGGCACCTGCGGTGACCAGCCGAGCAGGCGCTGCGCCTTCGTCGTGTCGGGGCGACGGACCGTCGGATCGTCCGTGGGGCGCTCAATAAACTCGAGTGTCGAGGATGACCCCGCCAGCTCGATGATCCACTGCGCGAGGTCGCGCATCGAGATCTCGTGCGGGTTGCCGATGTTGACCGGGCCGGGGTCGTGCGTCTCGAGCAGCATCGCGAGGATGGCCGCGACGAGGTCGTCGACGTAGCAGATGGACCGCGTCTGATCACCGTCGCCACTGACCGTGACCGGCTCACCGGCGAGGGCCTGGCGGACGAAGTTCGGGATGGCGCGACCGTCGTTGGGCCGCATGCGCGGGCCGAACGTGTTGAAGATGCGCACGATGCCGGCATCGACCCCGCGCGCCTTGCGGTAAGCGAGCACGAGCGCTTCCGCATATCGCTTGGCCTCGTCGTAGACGCCGCGCGGGCCGACCGGGTTGACATGACCCCAATACGTCTCGGGCTGCGGGTGCACCTGAGGGTCGCCGTACACCTCGGACGTCGAGGCGAACACGAGCCGGGCGCCCTTGCGCGCCGCGAGTTCGAGCGCGTTCTGCGTGCCCTGCGAACCGGCGCGCAGCGTCTCGATCGGCAGCTTCAGGTAGTCGACCGGTGAAGCCGCCGACGCGAAGTGGAGGATGCCGTCGACGTCACCGCCGACGTCGAAGGGCTCCGTCACGTCGTGCTCGATCAGCTCGAAACGACCTGAAGCCTCCAGCTGCGTGACGTTCGCGCGGCGCCCGGTCACGAGGTTGTCGACGGCGACGACCTCGTGACCGCGTGCGACGAGCGTCTCGGACAGGTGAGAGCCGAGGAAGCCCGCACCTCCCGTGATGACGATCCGCATGCTCAGTACTGACCCCGCTCATCGGCGGAGTGCGCGCCACGCGAGTGCGGGTGGTCACCGAACACGAGCGTGGAGTCGTCGTCGTGGCGCACCTCGTCGACCTCGCGCTCGTCACGGCGCTCATGGCGGGCGGCGCGACGCTCACGGCCGGCACGCAGCGAGACGAACAGGCCGAGCAGCAGCGCGAACAGACCGAGCAGACCGAGCAGCAGCGGAGCCCACAGGCGCAGGATCTTGAGCTGGCTCGACTTCGTCTTGTAGTCGTCGACGTTCTTCTTGATCGTCTCGTCGGTCATCGTCGAGGTGGTGGGCATCGCGTCGACGGGCTTCGCGTTCGGCACCTCGAGCGTCTGGTGCTGCTTCTCCTGCAGCTTCATCATGACGCCCGTCTCCGGCTCGACCCACACCGTGCGGTCGTTCGTGTAGTACCGGTCGGCGAGCTTCGAACCCTTGGGCAGACCGAAGACCTCACCCGGGACGTCCATCGTCGTGAACTTCGTCTTCGGGATCGTCTGCGTGAACTTGTACGTCTTCAGACCCTTGATGTCCTCAGAACCCGCGTACTTCATCGGGAAGGCCTTGCCGAGCGTCGAGTCCCAGTAGCGGTAGGTCTTGTTCTTGTCGACCTGGAACGGGAACTTGATCGTCTGGCCCTCGTAGTTGGTGGGCTTGCCGTCGAGCATGTTGCCGCTCCACTTGACGGCCTCACCCGAGGACTTGTCGACGGCGTACTGCTGCGTCGAGGCATCCATCGGCGGCGACGCCGTCTGGCCCTTGTCGTTGACGTTGTCCGTCGTCTGCCACTGGTCGATGACGATGACGTCGCGGCCGAGCTCCTTGGAGGCCTTCTTCGTCATCTCCTTGTTGGCGACGACGGTCGCCTTCGTGATGATCTTGCCCGACCCCGGCTTGACCGTGTCGGCGTCGAAGTAGCTGGCGTGATCGTCGGTGACCGTCTGCTGGGTATTCTGATCACTCGGGATCACGGCCAGCTTCGGGTACGCGTAGAACCGCATCAGGAGCGCCAACGTCAGGAAGAACGCACCGAATCCGATCATGACTGCGGCTTTGCGCACGGGAGAGCCTCCTAGGCAGGGACTGGAACTTACGCGACGGTAACACCTGCAGCAGGGGCAATGTGACCGGTTTCACCAACGAGATGGAATTGTGCCCGTTTCGTCATCGACGAGCGAATCGACCACGCCGGCGAGCCCGATCGTCGGCTCGCATCGCATGAACGCCACCCGCGCGGCTGTGGCGGCTGCGGCATCCGTCTCGGCGTCACCGACCATGACGCTGCGCTCGCGCGACACGTGCGGATTCTCGTCGAACAGCGCGCACAGCAGGCCGGGCGCCGGCTTGCGGCACACGCAGGTGTCGGCCGCGTGCGGGCAGAGGCGGACGTCGTCGATGCGGCCGCCGGCGGCCTCGACCTCGGCGATCAGCCGGGCGTTGACGGCGCTCAGCTGCGCCCACGTCAGCCGTCCCGTCGCGAGGCCCTGCTGGTTGGTGACGACGACGATCGCGCAGCCCGCAGCACTCAGGCGCGCCACCGCGTCGACGGCCCCCGGCAGGAGCGCGAAGTCGTCGGGCGTGCGATACCCGGGGGCGAGGGCGTTGAGTGTGCCGTCACGATCGAGCAGGACGACGTCGTACGGGGCGCCGGCCCCGGGACGCGGCAGGCGCGTGTGGGTGCGTCCGCTCGGATCGGGGCTCACGCGCCGGGCTGGCTGAGATCGTCGACGGCCTCGCACCACGCGTGCGCCCACAGCATGTGGACCTCCTGGATGCGCGGCGTCTCGTGCGAGGGCACGACGAGGAGGTGGTCGACGTCGTCGCGCAGGTGCTCTCCCCCGGCGCCCGTCATCGCGATCGTCGTGATCCCGAGCTCGCGCGCTGCGGCCAGGGACGCGACGATGTTGGGGCTGCGTCCGCTCGTCGACATCGCGACGTAGACGTCGCCCGCCCGCCCGAGGCCCCGCACGCCGCGGACGAACACCTGCTCGTAGCCGTAGTCGTTGCCGATGGCCGTGACCGACGACAGACTCTCGGCGAGGTTGATCGCTGGCAGCGGCGCACGGTCGTGGACGCACTTGCCGAGGAACTCTGCGGCGACGTGCGACGCGATCGCCGCGGAGCCGCCGTTGCCGGCGACGAGGATCTTGTGTCCGCCGGTGAGCGTGTTCGTCACCGCCTCCCCCGCGGCGACGACCTGCGCGTGCAGCGCCGCCTCGCGCACGGCGTCGACGAGCTGCGCCCACGCGGCGATACCCGCGTCGAGACGTGAGGTGAGCGCGGGCGAGGCCGCGCCGTCCGCCAGGGTGTGGATGGGGTGCTCCATCAGCTCTGCCCCCTCCACGTCGTGACGCCGTCATGGCTGAAGATCGGCTCGCTCACCGTGAGGCCGAGGTCGATGAGCTGCCGGGCGACGATGTGACGGCGCTCGAACTCGCAGATGAACACCATGTGGCCGCCACCGCCGGCACCCGTCACCTTGCCGCCGAGCGCGCCGTGGTCGAGGGCGCGCCGCATGGCCTCGTCGATGAGCGGCGTCGTGATGCGCGTCGACATCTTCTGCTTCTCGCGCCACGCTTCGCCGAGCAGCCGGCCGATCGTGTCGACCTCGCCGCGAACGAGCGCGATCTTCATCCGCTCGGCGAGTTCCTTCTGCGCCCGCAACCCCTCGAGGGCCTCGGCGTTGCCCGTCTCGTAGCGGCTGCGCTGATCCTCGATGATGTGGTCGCTGACCCGCGTCTGCCCGGTGAACGCCAACAACATGTTGTGCTCGAGCTCGTGGACGGTGGCGCTGCGCACGCGCAGCGGGTTGACGACGACCTGGTCGGCGGTGAACTCGATGAAGTTGAACCCGCCGAAGGCTGCGGCGTACTGATCCTGCGAGCCGCCGGGAATGCCGAGATCCTCGCGTTCGAGACGATAGGCGAGCTCGGCGATCTCGTACTGCGTGAGGTCGAGGCCGCAGTGCTGCGCGACGAGGCCGATGACGGAGACCATGACGGCGCTCGAACTGCCCAGCCCCGAACCGGGGGGCGCCGCGGTGTGGAGGAACAGGTCGAACCCGCTGACGGGTAGCGCACCCGGCACCTCGCGGATGCGAGCTATCGCGGCCTTCGGCAGATCGAGCTCACCGTTGTACTCGACCGGGTCGTCGACGCCGAAGCCGATCGAGTAACCGAAGTCGAGCGACTGCACCGTGATGCGGCCGTCTGTGCGCGGACGCAGCGTCGAGTACGCGAACTGGCTGAGGGTGCCTGACAGGACGCAGCCGCCCTCGCGTTCGGGGAACGGCGCGACGTCCGTGCCACCCCCGGCGAAACTGACGCGCAGCGGCGCTCGCGCACGCAGCACCGGACGTCGGTAGTCGACGTACGCCCGACCCTCGGGCGAAGGCCCGGGAGAAGATTCGGGGGTGGATCGCGCCTCGTCGTTCATGGGCGGCTAGCCTCCATTCGATGATGCGTGCCGGACGCACGCTACCCGATGGTAGATGTGAGGGACGGCACATGCAGCGCATTCCATGGATCGATCCGCTGCGAGGCGTCGCTGCCGGGCTCGTCCTCGTCTCCCACGTCGCCTACTGGAGCGGCGGTTCGAGCATCGACGGCGTCGGGCGTCTGCTCGCCCGCGGTGACGTCGGCGTCGCCGTCTTCTTCGCCATATCGGCCTACCTGCTGACGCGTGGTGCGAGCGCGGGGGCGGCCCCGACGAGGCACTACTGGCGCAAGCGCGCCGCACGCATCCTGCCGGCCTATCTCGTCGCGCTCGCGGCGGTCGTCGTCGTCACGCTGGCGGTCGAACCGGGTGCGGTCGACGTGCGCTCGGTGCTGTCACACCTGACGCTGCTGCAGGGATACGCGGGCGAGTCGTTCCGTGGATTCACGCAGGCCTGGAGCATCACGACGGAGGTGACGTTCTACGCCCTCGTGCCGCTGATCTGCCGGTGGTTGCGCGGCTGTCGCCGTGATGGTCGCTCTCCGCTGCCGGTCCTGATGTTCGTCGCCGTCGCCGGTCTCGTCGTGCAGACACTCGCCGCCTCGAGCGGACGGGCGAACCTCGGGGCCGTCAGCACGAGCGTCATCGGACACGCCGCGTGGTTCGCCGTCGGTGTGGCGGCGGGGTGGGTGTTCACGGCCGACCCGACGACCGGCGGGTCAGGCCGCCGGGCGCGCATGGGGCTCGCGGTGCGTGAAGCGTCGCCGTCAGCACTGCTGGGATGGGCGGGCGTCACGTACGTCGCGGTGGCCACACCGCTCGGCGGGCCGATCCACCTCGAGACACCGACGCACGGGCAGGCGCTCGTCAAGGAACTCGCGTACGCGCTCATCGCGGCGTTGCTGCTCGGCGCGGCCGTCCGAGCGTCGGAAGACGAGACGTGGCCGACGCGCGCCGAGGCGCAGGCCCTGCTGAGCGGCGCGGGCGACGTCAGCTACGGCCTGTTCCTGTGGCATGTTCTCGTGCTGCAGGTGCTGTTCACGACCCTGCACCTGAGGCTGTTCCACGCGCCGTTCGCTCTCGTACTCATCGTGACGCTCGTCGTGTCACTCGCACTGGCGCGACTCAGTTGGCGCGTCGTCGAAGCACCCGCCATCCGCTGGGCACACTGCTTACCTCGAGGCTGAACACGACGAGCGCGAGCGCCGTCAGCACCTGGCCGGAGACCGCGCCGAGCGATCCGCGATCGACGACGCCGAGCGCCGCCATGATCGGGCCGACCGCGACCATGAGCGCGATGACGAGCACCCGCCGTCGACGCCGCGGCACGAAGCAAGCGACGAGGACGACGGGTATCGCCACCCATCCCAGGAGTGCCGCCGCGATGGCGGTGAGGACGGCAAGCGCGAGGGCGGCGCGGGGGCGCGAGGCCGGCACGGCAGATTCTGCGTGCGCTACGAGTGCCCGCGGTGTCTGCAGCGCGAAGTCGTCGGAGGCTGCCTGGCGGCGTATCGGCGCAGCGCGTCGCGATGACGCCGCGGCACACCACGTCGTGGCAATGAGCAGCACGAGGCACGCGAGTGCGCAGGCCGCACCGACGACGAGGCTGAGGCGGTGGAGGTGCTGCGGTGCGAAGACAAAGTGTTGTCCGTGGGCGGCGTGCTCGGCGCCCTGACGCCATCCGTCGAGGGTCACGAGGCGCGTGCTACCGGCGGTCATGCCAGATGCGGGGGTGGGCGATGCCGGGTCGAGAGCCCAACCGGCGTTGGCGCCCTGCGTCGAGGCGAGCGTCGGGTTGGCCGGCGTGTCCGTGCTCGAATCCGCACTGAGTCCGAGCTGGTCCCTGGCCGCCGCGGCGGCCGGAACAAGTGTCACACGTTCGACCTCAGGTGAAACCTTCAGGTTGGCCTCGCCGGCAGGCAGGGCCATCAACCTCGTTCTCCCTGCAGTATCGGCCCCTCCACCAGGTGTTCCGGCAGGCTGCCAGGCGCCGGATCCGGACCGCATCATGAGGGGCTCTCGCACCGATCCGGGCGCCACGCCAGCCTTGAACGTCAGCGTGACGTTCATGGTCGCAGCACGCGAGACCGTGAATGCTCGCGTCCACGCACCGTCATCCTCCGACGCCAGCGCGTGACCGTCGAACCAGGGGTGCGTGCGCGTCACGACGACGCCGTTTCGGGTGCCATCGACGGTGCCCGGCAGGTGTACGACGCTGACGACGGGGCGGGTGGAGCGCACCTCGACCAGCCCGACGGCTGCATTCTTCGTGCCCGTCCCCGGCGCCGCGCGCGGGGTGACCGCGACCGCGCGCGTCCCGGCCGGCACGTCGATTCTCCAGGTGCTACCCGCGCCCTGCTGCGGCTTCACGGATCGCCCGTCGAAGCGCACGTCGACGCTTGCCACCCGCGCGTCGCCCGTGGCCGCAGGGACGAGCGTCATCGTCTGAGCGGGGGCGCCGCCGTCCCACGTCACGCTCAGGGTGCTGGGCCGGTCGGCGCACGTCAGCCAGCGGGTGTCGTCGGAGCCGTCGAACGCCGCGTCCGCAGACGTGCCCGGGCCGAGGTAGAGCGAGGCGAACGGGTCGGCGGTCGACGATGTCGCCTCGATGCGCGAGGCGCCGGTGACGCGGCGGACGCTGCTTCCTGCGTCACGGCCGGGGAAGTCGAGGTCGTGCGCGCCGACGCGCGTGGGCGCGGGGTCATCGGCGGTGAGGGCAGGCCCGAAGGCCCGTCCGACGACCTGGCCGTTGTTGTACGCGCGGCGTCGCACGTCGTCGGTGATCCACCCGTCGGCACGGCCCGTGACGAACGGGCGCCTCGCGCTGACGCCGACGCCGGCGAGCGTCAGCGTCGACTCCGGACCGCCGAGGACGGAGACCGCAGCGCCCGTAGTCGACGGTGTGGGGGCCAGGTCGAAGACGTCGTAGCGCGTGGCGCCGCTGCCGTGGACGCGATGGGCGCTCACTCCGTCGGCGTGTGTCAGGGCTGCGACGTACGCCTGCGGCGGTGACGTCTGCTGCGACGTCGAACTCCCCCAGCGCACGACGATGCGGTGCACCCCCGCCCGTGCCGCCGCCTGCACGGCCTCGCTCGCCCGTCCCCGATCACTCGCCGAACCCGGCGCGAGGGCCGTGTCGACGGCATCGACGAGCCGCTGCGCACCCGGGTGGTAGAGCGGAGCCGAGGCGCGCACGACGATGGGCGACGCGGCGAACGCGGTGAGCGGTTCGTCGGTGGCGTTCCCCCAGTCAGCCTGGGCCGAGCGCGTCGACGGCAGGACGAGACTTGATCCGCCGTCGCGGGCTGCCGCGTCGTCCACGTCTCGGGCGGTGGCGACGAGCGAGGCCGGCCACGCGCGCACGCCGTTCGCGTCACCGAGACGCCCGACGAGCAACGGTGCCAGCGTGCCGACGAGGACGACGAGGATGCCGGCCCGCGCCACCCACGCGGTGCGTGCGGCGCGAGGGTGATCCGCACGAGTTTTCCTGCGCGCCAGCGCATCCCACGCCGCACCAACGCCGATGGCCAGGGGCAGTCTGACGAGCGGGTCGAGCTTGTGGACGTTGCGCGCCGCAGCGAGCGGGCCGTCGAGCAGATCGCGCATCAGACCGGAGAACGGGCCACTGTGCGTGCCGGCGTAGGGCAGGGCCATGCCCACGATGCCGCCCGCGAGCAGGATGACGCAGGCGACGCGGACGCGGCGCGCGGCGCGGATGACGTCATCCTGCGCGCCCCGCGAGGCACCACCGCGCGTCGTCATGAGCCCTGCGAGCGCGATGCCGGCGAGCGTCGAACACGCGACGATGCTGAGGGTGCCCTGCGCGACGACCCACCCCGACTGCCAGACAGGGTGACCGTCGGCGTCGACGATGTAGGCGACCCAGTCGGACGCACCGCGCAGGATGGCGGGCAGCGTCGTCACGGCCGTCGTGATGCGCGCGGTCTCGATGAAGTCGAGGAACGGGTAGGCGTACCCGCCGAGGACGACGAGGGGCCCGAGCCACCAGGCGCTGCCGAACGCGGCGCCGATCACGTACGCGCCGACGAGGTGCCACTCGCGCGTCACGACGAGCGCGAACAATCCGGCGCCGAGGACGGCGACGAGCGACGCCGTCGCGTTGACGCCGCCGAGGCACGCGACGAGCACACCGGTGGACGCGAGCAACCTGATGTGGCGGCCGCTGCGCCATCCCCACCACACGGCGAGGACGAGCCACGGCAGCAGCATGCCCGGCCACGTCTCGACGCTGAGTTCCGACAGCAGCGTCAGCACGCGTGCGCTCAGCGCGTACGCGACACCGGTGACGCAGGCCGCCCCCGCGCTCAGCCCGGCGATGCGGCGCGCGACGAGGGCCGCGCCGAGAAAGCCGACGACGAGGATGAACGACCACCACGCGCGCTGCGCCGCCCAGCCGGGCACGCCGAGCGAATGCAGGACGCCGAAGAACGGGCCCATCGGGAACAGGTAGCCGTAGGCCTGGTTCTGCAGTTCGCCGAAACCCGAGTGCGTCGACCACGCGTCGAGCGAGCGCGCGAGGTAACGCCACGGCGAGACGACGAGGTCGACCTTCGTGTCCGGCTGGATGACGCCCGGCTGCACGAGCCACGGCACGAACGCGAGGACCAATGCGACGCGCAGCGCGAGCAGCCGTGCGCGCGTCGCGTTCATCCGCGGCGCACGAGGACGAGCAGGTTCCACGTGACGATCTCGCGCAGCCCCGGCACCCGCAGGACGGCGCGCGCGGCATCCGGCCAGTAGCGGGGACGGGCGTCGATCAGCTCACCGCCGCGCTGCTCGACCGAGCGCGCCCAGGCGAGCCCCTGCGCGACGCTCACCCGGAAAAGGCCCTCGTCGACGAGGTTCTTCGGCGGGTGGCCGTGCCGACGCTCGTAGCGTCGCGCCGCCCGTTCGCCGCCGAACCAGTGCCACGGCGACGTCTCGTGCCCACCCCACGGGCTCAACCAGTTCGTGTACGCGAGGAACAGCACGCCCCCCGGCGCGAGCGCGTCGAGCAACGAATCGGCGACCGCTTCGGGGCGTCTCACGTGCTCCCACAGGTTCGAGCTGAACACGACGTCGAAGGTTCGCGGTGCGAACGGCAGGTGCTCCGCGTCCGCGACGACGCCGCCGTCACGCACCGAGGGGACGCTCGCGTCGGCGTCCAACGGCACATAGTGGGCGCCGGCCGCGAGGAAGGCGTCCGCGAACTCGGACGGGCCCGCGCCGACGTCGAGCACGCGCGCACCGTCGAGGTCGACGTGCTCGGCGAGGATCGCGATCGAGTCGTCGGCGAGAGCCGAGTAGAAGCGGTGCGGGTCGCTCTGCTCGACGAGGAACGCACGGAACAACCGGACGCTGCGCCCGAGGCCCCGTCGCGTCGCGGCACGTGGGCGAGACGTCACTCCGGCCTCCGCGCGACGAGGTGCAGCGTCGGGCGCAGCCGGGGCACGAGCGCGCGTGCAGCGAGAGTGAGCGGCAGCGTCGCAGCGGTGAGAGCGAGCGTCGAGCGCTGTGCGAGAACCCCCTGCGGCCGAGGCGCAGGCCTTACGCGGCGGACGGCGCTCGCGGCGTCGTGGACGAGCGAATCGAGCGGCGGGCGACGGATCTCGACGTCGTCAAAGCCTGCCTCACGCGCGGCGCGGATGAGGGAATCGGCGGTGAAGAAGCGCATGTGCGTCGGGTCCTCGAGCATCCACCAGCCGTCGCTCGCGAGGCGCAGGCCGGCCCAGTCGCCGGCCGGGGTGAAGAAGTGGGCGCTACCGCCGGGGCGCAGCAGTGTGTGCGTGCGGCGCAGCGTCTCGATCGGGTCGACGACGTGCTCGAGGACGTGGATGCCGTAGACGAGGTCGACGGGCGGCGCCCCCGCCGGCACCTCCTCGATGCCGCAGGCGTGCAGGCGACCGTGCGCGACGACGACGGGGTCGACGTCCCGGTCGAGCTGATCCGGGTCGGCGCCCGCGACGCGCGCCCCCGCGTCATGGAAGGCGCGCAGCAATCCCCCGGCGCCGTACCCGATCTCGAAGACCGACGCGGGCGCGCCGTCGGCGACGAGGGCACGGTGGGTCAGGCGCAGGCGGGCCGCGTCGAGGGTCGGGTC
>NZ_LSJT01000127.1:0-5401 GCF_001556795.1 Dermacoccus sp. CCH2-D9 | reverse complement strand
GAAGAAGTCCGGCGGTGTCCTACTCTCCCACACCCTACCGAGTGCAGTACCATCGGCGCTGAAGGGCTTAGCTTCCGGGTTCGGAATGTGACCGGGCGTTTCCCACTTCGCTATAACCACCGTAACACTATGAAACATATCAACCCATCATGGCGAGTGTATTGTTTCAGAATTACACAGGGACGCGAGCACTAGCACAACAATACTGAGTGTGATAATAAGTTATCGGTTCATTAGTACCGGTCAGCTACAACCATTACTGGTCTTCCACATCCGGCCTATCAACCCCATCGTCTCTAGGGAACCTCTCACACACAAGGTGTATGGAAACCTCATCTCGAAGCGTGCTTCCCGCTTAGATGCTTTCAGCGGTTATCACTTCCGAACGTAGCCAATCAGCGGTGCTCCTGGCGGAACAACTGACACACCAGAGGTTCGTCCATCCCGGTCCTCTCGTACTAGGGACAGGTCTTCTCAAGTTTCCTACGCGCACAGCGGATAGGGACCGAACTGTCTCACGACGTTCTAAACCCAGCTCGCGTACCGCTTTAATGGGCGAACAGCCCAACCCTTGGGACCTACTCCAGCCCCAGGATGCGACGAGCCGACATCGAGGTGCCAAACCATGCCGTCGATATGAGCTCTTGGGCAAGATCAGCCTGTTATCCCCGGGGTACCTTTTATCCGTTGAGCGACGGCGCTTCCACAAGCCACCGTCGGGTCACTAGTCCCCACTTTCGTGCCTGCTCGACATGTCTGTCTCACAGTCAAGCTCCCTTGTGCACTTACACTCAAAACCTGATTGCCAACCAGGCTGAGGGAACCTTTGGGCGCCTCCGTTACCCTTTAGGAGGCAACCGCCCCAGTTAAACTACCCATCAGGCACTGTCCCTGATCCGGATCACGGACCGAAGTTAGGAGCCCAATACGACCAGAGTGGTATTTCAACAATGACTCCACACACACTGGCGTGCATGCTTCACAGTCTCCCACCTATCCTACACAAGCCGTACCGAACACCAATACCAAACTGTAGTAAAGGTCCCGGGGTCTTTCCGTCCTGCTGCGCGTAACGAGCATCTTTACTCGTACTGCAATTTCGCCGAGTTCGTGGTTGAGACAGTGGAGAAGTCGTTACGCCATTCGTGCAGGTCGGAACTTACCCGACAAGGAATTTCGCTACCTTAGGATGGTTATAGTTACCACCGCCGTTTACTGGGGCTTAAATTCTCAGCTTCACCACCGAAGTGATTAACCAGTCCTCTTAACCTTCCAGCACCGGGCAGGCGTCAGTCCGTATACATCGAATTACTTCTTCGCACGGACCTGTGTTTTTAGTAAACAGTCGCTTCTCCCTGGTCTCTGCGACCCTCACCCCTAGCCCGTACGGGCTTCAAGGCTTGGGCCCCCCTTCTCCCGAAGTTACGGGGGCATTTTGCCGAATTCCTTAACCACGATTCACTCGATCGCCTTAGTATTCTCTACCTAACCACCTGAGTCGGTTTGGGGTACGGGCGGCTCGAACCTCGCTAGAAGTTTTTCTCGACAGCATAGGATCACCCTGCTTCCCACATACGTGGTCACCATCACATCTCAGCCACATCACTGACGGATTTACCTACCAGTGGGCCTACATGCTTGGACGGGGACTACCATCGCCCCGCGGAGGCTACCTTCCTGCGTCACTCCATCGCTTACCTACTACACGATCGGGTCACACGCTCCCCACACCAGATGATCCCGAAGGACCGGTCGGCATGGTTCGGGTGTTTAGCATCCCATGGTTCAGTATGGGCGGTTCTTCGCCGGTTCCGGAATATCAACCGGATGTCCATCGACTACGCCTGTCGGCCTCGCCTTAGGTCCCGACTTACCCAGGGCAGATTAGCTTGACCCTGGAACCCTTGGTTATTCGGCGGACGGGTTTCTCACCCGTCATTCGCTACTCATGCCTGCATTCTCACTCGTGTAGCATCCACGACTCGATCACTCGGCCGCTTCACTCGCCACACGACGCTCCCCTACCCAACAACACCCCCGTTAAGGGTCAGTGTGTCATTGCCACAGCTTCGGTGATGTGCTTGAGCCCCGCTACATTGTCGGCGCGGAATCACTTGACCAGTGAGCTATTACGCACTCTTTAAAGGGTGGCTGCTTCTAAGCCAACCTCCTGGTTGTCACAGCAACTCCACATCCTTTCCCACTTAGCACACGCTTAGGGACCTTAGCTGATGATCTGGGCTGTTTCCCTCTCGACTACGAAGCTTATCCCCCGCAGTCTCACTGCCACGCTCTCACTTACCGGCATTCGGAGTTTGGTTGACGTCAGTAACCCGGTGGGGCCCATCAGCCATCCAGTAGCTCTACCTCCGGCAAGAAACACGCGACGCTGCACCTAAATGCATTTCGGGGAGAACCAGCTATCACGGAGTTTGATTGGCCTTTCACCCCTACCCACAGCTCATCCCCTCAGTTTTCAACCTAAGTGGGTTCGGTCCTCCACGCCGTCTTACCGGCGCTTCAACCTGGCCATGGGTAGATCACTCCGCTTCGGGTCTAGACCCAGCGACTCAAACGCCCTATTCGGACTCGCTTTCGCTACGGCTACCCCACACGGGTTAACCTCGCCACTGAGCACTAACTCGCAGGCTCATTCTTCAAAAGGCACGCCGTCACCCCACACAGAGGCTCCGACGGATTGTAAGCACACGGTTTCAGGATCTATTTCACTCCCCTCCCGGGGTTCTTTTCACCTTTCCCTCACGGTACTAGTCCGCTATCGGTCACCAGGGAATATTTAGGCTTAGCAGGTGGTCCTGCCAGATTCACACGAGATTTCACGGGCCCCGTGCTACTTGGGAAACAGCACAACACAGCCACACACGTTTCGTCTACGGGAGTCGCACCCTCTACGCTCAACCATTCAAGATTGTTCAACTACGCACATGGTTTCTTACTGCGCACCCTCATGTCAGTGAGGATCAGCACTGTCCCACAACCCCACAACCGCAACCCCTGACAGGTCTCACACGATCATGGTTTAGCCTCATCCGCTTTCGCTCGCCACTACTCACGGAATCACTCTTGTTTTCTCTTCCTGTGGGTACTGAGATGTTTCACTTCCCCACGTTCCCTCCCAACACCCTATGTGTTCAGGTGCAGGTGCCATGACATGATTCATGGCGGGTTTCCCCATTCGGAAATCCCCGGATCACAGCCTGTTTATCGACTCCCCGAGGCATATCGCAGATTACAACGTCCTTCATCGGTTCCTGGTGCCAAGGCATCCACCGTGTGCCCTTAAAAACTTAAGATCACAGATACTAGATGCTCGCGTCCACTGTGTAATTCTCAAACAACACGCCACACACAACCCCACACACCCAAACCCCATCCAACAAGATGAAGAGTCTTCACTTGGTGTGTGATCTTGTGTTGACCACAACCCCAGAACACGATCCGTGTCCTGAGAACCCAACAACGCGCCGAACACAACCCCAACACACTCACCACCACCATGCTTTCCCCAACCAGCCCCACATCCTCACCCCATCAAGGGATCAAGACGCGTATGACTGGTTCGTACTCGCTGATGCCGGCAACCATGCAGGCTGCACCATGATCATCGTTCCACCCATGAGCACCCCCCACACACGAACGGTGTGGCAAGGGCTTGATGCTCCTTAGAAAGGAGGTGATCCAGCCGCACCTTCCGGTACGGCTACCTTGTTACGACTTAGTCCCAATCGCCAGTCCCACCTTCGACGGCTCCCCCCACAAGGGTTAGGCCACCGGCTTCGGGTGTTACCGACTTTCGTGACTTGACGGGCGGTGTGTACAAGGCCCGGGAACGTATTCACCGCAGCGTTGCTGATCTGCGATTACTAGCGACTCCGACTTCATGGGGTCGAGTTGCAGACCCCAATCCGAACTGAGACCGGTTTTTTGGGATTAGCTCCACCTCACGGTTTCGCAACCCTCTGTACCGGCCATTGTAGCATGCGTGAAGCCCAAGACATAAGGGGCATGATGATTTGACGTCATCCCCACCTTCCTCCGAGTTGACCCCGGCAGTCTCCCATGAGTCCCCACCCGAAGTGCTGGCAACATGGAACGAGGGTTGCGCTCGTTGCGGGACTTAACCCAACATCTCACGACACGAGCTGACGACAACCATGCACCACCTGTACACCAGTCCGAAGACGCACACATCTCTGCATGATTCCGGTGTATGTCAAGCCTTGGTAAGGTTCTTCGCGTTGCATCGAATTAATCCGCATGCTCCGCCGCTTGTGCGGGCCCCCGTCAATTCCTTTGAGTTTTAGCCTTGCGGCCGTACTCCCCAGGCGGGGCGCTTAATGCGTTAGCTGCGGCACGGAACTCGTGGAATGAGTCCCACACCTAGCGCCCAACGTTTACGGCATGGACTACCAGGGTATCTAATCCTGTTCGCTCCCCATGCTTTCGCTTCTCAGCGTCAGTAATGGCCCAGAGACCTGCCTTCGCCATCGGTGTTCCTCCTGATATCTGCGCATTTCACCGCTACACCAGGAATTCCAGTCTCCCCTACCACACTCTAGTCTGCCCGTACCCACTGCAGAACCGGAGTTAAGCCCCGGTCTTTCACAGCAGACGCGACAAACCGCCTACAAGCTCTTTACGCCCAATAATTCCGGACAACGCTCGCACCCTACGTATTACCGCGGCTGCTGGCACGTAGTTAGCCGGTGCTTCTTCTCCAGGTACCGTCACGTTAGCTTCGTCCCTGGTGAAAGAGGTTTACAACCCGAAGGCCGTCATCCCTCACGCGGCGTCGCTGCATCAGGCTTTCGCCCATTGTGCAATATTCCCCACTGCTGCCTCCCGTAGGAGTCTGGGCCGTGTCTCAGTCCCAGTGTGGCCGGTCGCCCTCTCAGGCCGGCTACCCGTCGTCGCCTTGGTAGGCCATTACCCCACCAACAAGCTGATAGGCCGCGAGTCCATCCCCCACCACAAAAACTTTCCACCAACACTCCATGCGGAGATCGGTCGTATCCAGTATTAGACCCAGTTTCCCAGGCTTATCCCAGAGTGAGGGGCAGGTTACTCACGTGTTACTCACCCGTTCGCCACTAATCCACACCAGCAAGCTGGTGCTTCATCGTTCGACTTGCATGTGTTAAGCACGCCGCCAGCGTTCGTCCTGAGCCAGGATCAAACTCTCCGTAGAAAAAATTTGTTACCCTGGCCGAGAAAAAAACGGTGACAAACAACAACCCCAGAAGGGTCATCGTTGTTCTGTACAATCATTAATCACTCAGCCAAAACACGCGACACTCCATAAGTGCCACTAAAATGTTTGGCGATGATCACATCGGCACGCTGTTGAGTTCTCAAAACACCATCGCACACCACACGAAGC
>NZ_LSJT01000126.1:0-1586 GCF_001556795.1 Dermacoccus sp. CCH2-D9 | reverse complement strand
CCGCCGATGCCGATCATCTGGATGTGGCGGTTCTTCAGGTGCTTGGCGTACCCGGCGTCACCGGCGTCGCGGGAATGCGGGGCGTCGGCGGGGCCGTTCGCGCCGGGAGCCGCGGACCCGGAGGTGGGCGCAGGCTCAGAGAGGAGGGAGGACATCGAGGGATGCCTTACTGCTCGAGGGCCGTAGCCCAGGCCACATGACTGGCACACTCTAGGCCACCGATGTGACCGCGTGCACACACGTGTCCGCTCTGAGATGACGCCATCGACGCGTGATGCCCCGCCTACGAACGTAGACGGGGCATCAGACGTGATGAGCGGAGGCTCACACCATGGCGTTGTCCTCGGAGTCGAACGCTTCGGCGTTGATCCGATTGCGGACGAGGAACCAACCGCCGATCATGAGAGCGGCCACGACCGGGCCCATGATGAGGACGACCTTCTGCAGCACGCCACCCTGCGTCGCCATCAGGACCAGGATGAAGCCGAGGAAGCCCAGCGCGACGATGTTGAGGAAGGGCGCGCCCTTGAGCTGGAAGTCGGGTCGCTGCATCTCACCGCGCTTCGCCTTGCGCACCATCATCATGTGAGAGATGAGGATCATGGCCCACACGCCGATGATGCCGAGGACGGCGACCTCCAGGACGATCTCGAAGGCATCCGAGGGCCACGCATAGTTGATGGCCACACCGATGAGACCGAAGGCAGCCGTCGTCGCGATCGCGGCCCACGGCACCTGGTGCTTGCTCATCTTGCGCAGGTAACGCGGCGCCGTGCCCGCCTCGGCCATCGAGCGCAGCACGCGCCCGGTGGAGTAGAGGCCGGAGT
Source organism: Dermacoccus sp. CCH2-D9 (assembly GCF_001556795.1). Classification (NCBI taxonomy): domain Bacteria; kingdom Bacillati; phylum Actinomycetota; class Actinomycetes; order Micrococcales; family Dermacoccaceae; genus Dermacoccus; species Dermacoccus sp. CCH2-D9. The sequence continues at coordinate 759 of NZ_LSJT01000126.1, read as the reverse complement.
TCATCGAGCTGGCGACCGCCGTCACGAGGACCACGGTCATGATGTCGGCCATCTTCACGCCGCCGATGTGGAAGCCGATGCGGTCGAAGACCGTCACGAAGGGCGAGGTGTCCGCCTGGTAGGCGGTGTGCGGCAGGAGCAGCGAGAACAGCGTGATCGTGCCGACGTAGAAGATCAGGATGCGCCACAGGACGGAGCGCACGGCCTTCGGCATGACCTCGCGCGGGTTCTCCGTCTCGCCGGCGGCCACACCGATGAGTTCCATGGCGGCGTAGGCGAAGATGACGCCTGACATCAGGGTCCACATGTGGCTCGGCCCGTTCGGGAACATCCCGCCGTGATCGGTGATGTTGCGCAGGCCTGCGGTATCAGGGCCCAGCTGGTGCGACGTCGCGATGAAGTAGATCGCGACCACCATGAAGACCACGAGCATGGCGACCTTGATGATGGAGAACCAGAACTCGACCTCGCCGAACAGCTTGACGCCGATGAGGTTGATGGCGAGAACGATCGCCAGCGCGATGAGGGCGAGCGCCCACTTCGGCAAGGCGTCGGACACCGGCTTCCAGAAGTACAGGAACGTCGCGATCGCCGTTGCGTCCGCGATGAGAGTGAAGGCCCAGTTCAGGAAGTGGAACCAGCCCGCTGCGTACGCCCCCTTCTCTCCGATGAACTCGCGACTGTAGGAGACGAAGGCACCCGAACTCGGGCGGTGCAGCACCATCTCACCGAGCGCACGCACGACGATCATCGCGACGG
>NZ_LSJT01000125.1:0-4170 GCF_001556795.1 Dermacoccus sp. CCH2-D9 | reverse complement strand
TGCTCGTCGGCGGCTTCGCCCTCGCCGTCGCGAGGCAGCCGAAGAACCGCGACGAGCACGACGATGACGACGACGGCGCCCGCGTCTGAGCCTCTGCGACTGCCGGCCCGAGCGGCCTCGTCCGATCCCCCGGGCCCTCCCAGCGGACGTCAGTCGGTCGTCAGTGCGACGTCACCGTGACGTCGACGACGAGCGGGCGGTGATCGGTCGCGACCGTCATGTCGTGCTCCACGGCGCTCATGTCGACCGTCTCCAGCGTCAGCGACGGCGAGGCGTAGACAAAGTCGATGCGCTTGTGCGGTTCGGCGGCGTTGAACGTGTTGATGCGCGGCCCTGCGTCGACGAGCCCGTGTGCCTTGAACTCCCGCCCCGCGGGCCCGTTCTCGAGCTCGTTGAAGTCGCCGGCGATCGCCCACGGCACGTCGCCCGGCAGGTTCGGGTCGGCGATGAGCTCACGCGCGTGCCCGGCGCGCATCGAGCTGTAGAGCGACAGATGCGTGCTGATCGCGAGCCACTTCGCCTCGCCGGGCAGGCACACCTCGGCCCATGCGTAACCGCGCGGCTCTTGCGGACGCGGCACGGTGTAGAGGCCGTGGCCGCTCGCGGCGACGTCGAGGCGCGGCGCCGTCACGATCGCGGTGCTCATGCGGTGACGGTTGCCTCCGCCCCACACGAGCCCGACGGATTCGGCGAACTCGGCGACGCGATGGTCGGAGAACGGATGGCGCGGCATCTCCTGCAGGCACAGCACGTCGGGCGCGGCGTGCCGGATGACGCGCAGCAGGGCCGCACGGTCGTCCTTGAGGCCGCGCACGTTGTACGACATGAGACGGGTGGTCATGCGATGTCCTCCTCGACGGCGCTGCGCGCCAGGTCGGCCGCGCCGATGAGCCCGGCCTCGTTGCCGAGCTGCGCCTGCACGATTCGTGCCTCCGGGCGGTACCCGCGCCCCGGCAGCTGCTTGCGGAAGGCCTCGCGCGCCGGCGTCAACAGCATCTCGCCGGCTGCCGACACGCCGCCGCCGATGACGAACGCGCCCGGGTCGAACGCACTCGCGAGGTTCGCGAGGCCGGTGCCGAGCCACGAACCGATCTCGGCGAGCAGTTCGGCCGCCGTCGCGTCCCCTGCAGCCGCGGCCTCGGTGATCATGGGCCCGGTCAGCTTCGTCAGGTCGCCGCCGATCTCGGCCTCGATGTCGTGCGCCATCGGCGACTGCGCCGCGAGCAGCGAGCGCGCCTCGCGCACGAGCGCGTTACCGCTGGCGTACTGCTCCCAGCAGCCGCGGTTGCCGCACTCACAACGGATGCCGCCGGGCACGACCTGCATGTGCCCGAACTCACCCGCGATGCCGTACCGGCCGCGCTGCATCACCCCGTCGACGAGGATCGCGCCGCCGATGCCGGTGCCGAGGTTGACCATGATGACGTGGCTCTCCCCCGCCACCGCGCCGAAACGCCACTCCGCCCAGCACGCGGTGTTGGCGTCGTTGTCGACGAAGACGGGGAACGCGCAACGGGCGCGCAGGTTCTCGCGCAACGGCTCGTTGCGCCACGACAGATGCGGCGCGAAGACGACGGTCGAGCGGTCGGCGCCGACGAATCCCGCCGCGCCGATGCCGATGGCGCTGACCTCGCCGAGGTCGTCGCGTTCGGCGGCATCCTGCAGTTCTTCGACGACGCTGACGAGTAGGTCCTCGACGACGGCGGCCTTCGTCGAGCGGTGCGGCGTGTCGCGGCGAGCGCGCGCGATGACGGTGCCGCGCTCGTCGACGAGGCCGCCCGCGACCTTCGTGCCGCCGATGTCGATTCCGATGGCGAGACTCATGCACGCCCCCTCTCTGCGAGCGCTGCGGCGCCGATGACGCCGGCGTCGTTGCCCAGTTGTGCGACGACGAAACGCGGCGACGGACGGTGCCCGCCGCCCGTCAGCTCGTCGGCGAAGTGGATGCGAGCCGATTCCAGGACGAGGTCGCCCGCCTCCGCGAGCCCCCCGCCGATGACGAAAACGGCCGGGTCGAGCACGGCCGCGAGTGACGCGCAGCCCTCGCCGACCCAACGGCCGATCTTGCTCAGCAGCGCCAGGGCTGCCGCGTCGCCCTCTTGTGCCGCTGCCGTGACGTGCGCGCCGCGCAACGCCTCCGGATCGCCCGCGCAGGCTTCGCGAAGCCGCGCGGCCTCGGTCGCGCCCGAAGCAACGAGCTCGCGCGCCTCACGCACGAGCGCGGACCCGGAGGCGTACACCTCGAAACAACCACGATTGCCGCAACCGCACAGGTGACCGCCCGGCACGACACGCATGTGCCCGATCTCGGCGGCGATGCCGTGGCTGCCGCGCATGAGTTCGCCGTCGAGGACGATGCCGCCGCCGACACCGGTGCCCAGCGTCACCATGACCATGTCGTCGACGTCCGCGCCGCCACCGTGGAGGAACTCGCCGTAGGCGGCCGCGTTCGCGTCGTTCTCGATGACGACGGCGTGCCCCGTCGCTTCTTCGAGGCGTGCGCGCAGCGGCTCGTGCCGCCAGGCGATGTTGGGGGCGAACAGGACGTTCGCGCCCTGCTTGTCGATGTATCCGGCGCACGCGACCCCCACCTTGGGCGCCTCGACGCCCTCGGCACGCGCCGCGGCGCCCAGCTCGTCGATGAGTTCGACGGTGGCGGCCACGATGGCGTCGGGCTCCTGCGCGGGCGTGTCGCGGCGCGCGCGGCGCACGATGGTGCCGCCGGAGTCGACGAGGCCCCCGGCGATCTTCGTTCCACCGATGTCGATGCCGATGCTGAGTGTCACGCTCGTTCCTCACTGCTCGCGGACGGCGACGGCGCATGGGCCGTCACGATCATCCTGACGGGGCGGGGCGCCGAGCCCAAATCGGGTGGCGCCCCGGTGGCGGGGCCGTACATGCGGCGCCTCAGGCGGTGGCGTTCGCCCCACCGTGATCGAGATCCGGCGCCTCGGCGTGCGCCTTCAACGCATCGAGGGCCGCGGTGATGATCTGCGTCTCGACCTTCCGGCGCAACGCCGTGTGCAGCGGAAAGCCGGGCCGTGCGTGCAGGGCATACGCGACGTCGGTGGCGTCGCCGTCAGCACGCAGGTCGTAGTGGCCTTGCATCGCCTCGATGTGCTGCGCCTCGACGAGTTGCCACGCCACCCGTGCGCGGTCGGCGCGACGAGCCACCGTGTACGCGAGCGTCACGACGTCCTTGAACGGGCCGGAGGCGAACGTCAGCTGTGCCTGGTCGACGTCGCCGGAGGGCGTTCGACTCAGCACGACGGCTCGCGCGACGTCCTTCGACCACTGCGGGTAGGCCGGCAGGTCGAGCACCACGTCGAGCACCCGAGCGCAGCTCGCCTCGATCCGGATGCGGCCCTCGCTGAGGGCGTCGCTGTTCGTCGTCATGACACCGAGGGTATGCGCCGAGCGGCGGCAGGGTCGTAAGGTACGCATGACGACGGGCCTCACCGACCGCCGCCACCGACCCAGTACCGACCCAGCGAGGATCCGCAATGCGTGAAGTGAGCACGAAGCTGCTCGTGCCGTTCGACGAGGAGCTCGCGCTTCCGCACATCGTGGTGCGCAACGCGTCCGAGGATCCGCGAGGCATCGGTTACGCCCGGCGTGAGGGCGCGACGTGGGCCGGGGTGACACACGAGGAATTCCTCGCGCAGGTCGAGACGCTCGCCAAGGGGTTCATGGCGGCGGGCGTCGAAGCGGGTGACCGCGTCGCGCTCATGAGCACGACCCGCTACGAGTGGACGCTCACCGACCTCGCGCTGCTGACGTGCGGCGCTGTCGTCGTGCCGATCTACGAGACGTCCTCGAGCGACCAGGTCGCCTGGATCCTCGCCGATTCCGAGGCCGTCGCCGTCGTCGTCGAGAACCAGGAGATGGCGCTCACCGTCTCGCAGGTACGCGAGCGCTGCCCCCATCTGCGCGACGTCTGGCAGATCGACGCCGGCCACCTCGACGAACTGCTCGAGGGTGCCCCGGAGGTCAGTGACGCGCAGATGCGTGCGCGCCGCGACGCCGTCGACGCCGACCACGTCGCAACGATCATCTACACCTCGGGCACGACCGGCCTGCCGAAGGGATGCGTGCTGACGCACGGCAACTTCGTGTCGTTGTCGCAGAACTGCCTCGCGCTGATGGACGACCTCGTCAACGGCGGTGAGG
>NZ_LSJT01000124.1:0-11767 GCF_001556795.1 Dermacoccus sp. CCH2-D9 | reverse complement strand
CCTCGCGAGCACGACGCGTTCGTCGTCGACACGCGCCGTTCGAAGGGCAATCGACGCGCGATGCCGCAGCGCGCCGACACACCGTGCGCGGGTGACGCACCGCGCGACGCCGAAGGTCCCCGCCGCGGGGCCGAACAACCTCAGCGGCGGCCCGACGCACCCCGTCGCGCGCCCGATGCCGACCGTGGGCCAGCCGCACCCCGTGACGCCGTCGCCCGACGTCCCCACCCACAGGAGCAGCTTCCGCCGCAGGAACGCCCGACGCCCGGCGGCACGCCCCGAAACCAGGACGTCGCAGGAGCCCAGGCGATCCCCGTGCGCGGCGCGCGGCGCGACAACGCGGGCCCCGCAGGCCGTTGGAGCGATCCCCGCGCCTCGAACGCCCGCCCGACCGAGGCTCGCATCGGCGAGCGCCGTGACGGCGACGCCCGCACCGGTGACGGCCGCCCGGCGGGGCGTCTTCCGAGGCGTCCCGGTGGCGCTGCCGCGGCGGGCGCAGGTGCTGCAGCGGCGGGCGCAGGTGCTGCAGCCGCAGGTTCGGCGGCCTCCGCCGACGAGCGCCGCCGCACCTCACCCGACGCCCCGGACCGCGACTCGACCCGTGCCATGCCGCAGGAAGATGCCCCGGGCCGCGACTCCACGCGCGCCATGCCGCAGGAGGATGCCCCCCGCCAGGGCGTGCGACGTCGCGGCATCGGAGGTGGTGCGGCGGCCGGGGCCGCGGGCGCCGCCGCGTCCGGGCACGCTCGCGCCGCCGGCGTGAGGCCCGATGTCCGTGACGTCGACGCCCAGCGCGGCCCCCACCGCGACCTCCGTCCTGGCGGCCCTCACGAACCCGCCGGAGCCAGCGGCCCCGTCGGACAGGGCGGCCCCGGCGGACAGGGCGGCCCCGTCGGACAGGGTGGCCCCGGCGGGCCGGGCGACTCGGGCGAGGAACCGCCTCGTCGACGCGGCCGGTTCGGGCGCGGCAAGAGGATCGTCGCAGGGGTGCTCGTGCTGCTCCTGCTGTGGGTCGGCGGCCTCGTCTGGGCCGGCATGTCCGCGTGGGGCAAGGTGCAGAAGGTCGACGCGATCCCCTCGGAGCACCTCGCCGATTCGGGCGCGGGCCACAACACGCTCATCGTCGGATCAGACGGGCGCAGCGGCCTCACGACCGAGCAGAAGAAGAAGCTCGGCACGGGTGACGCGGAGGGCCAGCGCACCGACTCGATCATGATCCTGCACACGGGCGGCGACAAGCCGACCCTCATGTCGATCCCGCGCGACAGCTACGTCTCCATTCCGGGGCACGCGAAGAACAAGATCAACGCGTCGTTCTCGATCGGCGGCCCGCAGCTGCTCGTCAAGACGATCGAGACGAACACCGGCATCCACATCGACAACTACATGGAGATCGGTTTCGGCGGGTTCGCCTCCGTCGTCGACGCCGTCGGCGGTGTCAACATCTGTGTCGCCCGCGACATGAACGACCCCAAGGCCCACATCAACCTCAAGAAGGGGTGCCAGCAGATGGACGGGCCGACGGCCCTAGGGTACGTGCGAGCCCGTTATTCCGACCCGGAGGGCGACCTCGGGCGCGCCAAGCGTCAGCGTCAGTTCCTCGCGGCGCTCATGAAGGAGATCAGCTCGCCCTCCAACCTGCTCGTGCCGTGGAGGCTCAAGGGCCTCGGCGAATCGGGCGCGCAGGGGCTCTCGGTCGACAAGGGCATGTCGATGATGCAGGGCCTGCAGACAATGTGGAACCTCAAGAAGTTCTCCGGAGACGGCGGCAACTCCGTCGTCGTGCCCATCGGCAACGCGGCGCTGCCCACCCCCGCCGGCGAGGCCGTCGAATGGGACGCGACGCGTTCGGCCGAGCTGTTCAAGGCCATCAAGGAGAACGGCGACACCTCCTCCTTCGTCAAGAAGACGACGGCGAACTGAACCTCGTGACGGTGGCCTCACCCCGCTCGGGGTGGGGCCAGCCTCGTCGGCCGGTGTCGCCCTGAGAGCGGTGGGACGACGAGGCGCATCGTCGGCCGGCGGGGAACAATCCACCCCAACTGGTGGTTGGTGCTGTCATTCATCCCCACGAAGGAGATCACCATGAAGATCGCAGTGTTCGGGGCCACGGGCATGCTCGGCTCGGCCATCGTCAGCGAGGGTCGCTCGCGCGGCCACGAGATCGTCAGCGTGTCGACGCGGCCCGGTGCGGGTGACGTCGTCGCCTCGATCGAGGACACGGACGCCGTCGTCCGCCTCGCGAAGGACGTCGACGCAGTCGTCGTCTCGGTGCCGCCCGCACGCTCGACGAGCGCCGAGGCGTGGCTCGCGGCGCACGAGCGTCTTGCGGCGACCCCGCTCGAGGCCCGCCTGTTCATGGTCGGCGGCGCCGGTAGCTCGCTCGACGCGAACGACCGTCCGCTGCTGGAGGGCGACGATTTCCCCGCCGACTTCCGTCCCGAGGCGGAGGCCGCGAGCACGGCCCTCGCGATGTTCCGGGACGGTTCGCCCGAACCGACCTGGACGATTGTCTCCCCCGCTCCCGTCCTCGCCCCCGGCGAGCGCACGGGCCACTATGAGACGTCCGACGACCACATGATCGGCGTGAGCGTCTCGAGCCAGGATCTGGCCGTCGCGATCATCGACGAGCTCGAGAACCCCCGGCATTCGAACAAGCGGTTCGTCGTCTCCAACTGACGCCACTCGTCTCCGTGACGCGGCCGGCAGGACGCCGGGTCGCCCCGTCCGCACGAATACCGGTGCGTCGCCGCAGCGCGAGGAACGGAGGACGAGTGCGGGCCGCAGCTGAGGTCAGCTGCGGCCCGCACTCGTCGTCAGGGCTGGGTTCAGTAGCCCTTGAGGACCGCACGGCCCATGACGAGACGCTGGATCTGGTTGGTGCCTTCGTAGATCTGCGTGATCTTCGCGTCGCGCATCATGCGCTCGACGGGGAAGTCCTTGACGTAGCCGGCGCCGCCGAGCAGCTGGACGGCGTCGGTCGTCACCTCCATCGCGACGTCGGAGGCGAAGCACTTCGCGGCGGCGCCGAAGAACGACAGGTCGGCGTCCTGACGCTCCGACTTCGCGGCCGCGACGTAGACCATCTGACGGGCCGTCTCGACCTTCATCGCCATGTCGGCGAGCATGAACTGGATGGCCTGGAACTCGGCGATGGCCTTGCCGAACTGCTGACGCTCCTTGACGTAGCCGACGGCGTAGTCGAGCGCGCCCTGCGCGATGCCGACGGCCTGCGCACCGATCGTCACACGCGTGTGGTCAAGGGTGCGCAGCGCGATCTTGAGGCCCTCGCCCTCGGCGCCGACGATGCGGTCGGCGGGGATGCGGCAGTTGTCGAAGTGCAGCTCACGCGTCGGCGAACCCTTGATGCCGAGCTTGCGCTCGGGCTCACCGAAGCTGAAGCCCTCGTCGCTCTTCTCGACGACGAACGCGGAGATGTTGCGCCCGCGCTCACCGTCGGGGTCGGTGACGGCGAGGACCGTGTAGAACTCGGATTCGCCGGCGTTCGTGATCCACGACTTCTGGCCGTTGAGGACGTAGTGGTCGCCGTCGCGCTTGGCCTTCGTCTTCATCGACGCGGTGTCGGAACCGGCCTCGCGCTCGGACAGACCGTAGGAGAACATCGCCTCACCGGAGGCGAGCTTCGGTAGGTATTTCGCCTTGATCTCCTCGCCGCCGCCGAGGATGACGGGCATGGAGCCGAGCTTGTTGACGGCTGGGATGAGCGAGGAGCTCGCGCAGACGCGGGCCACCTCCTCGATGACGATGCACGTGCCGAGGGCGTCGATGCCCATGCCGCCGTACTGCTCGTCCACGTGCGGCGCCTGCATGCCGGCCTCTATCAGGGCGTCGAGGGCCTCCTGCGGGAAGCGCGACTTGTCGTCGACGTCGGCCGCGTGCGGCGCGATCTTGTTCTCGCAGACGGGGCGGATGGCCTCGCGGAGCGCCTCGTGCTCCTCGGAGATCTTGTAGAGGTCGAAGTCAGGGTTAGCAGCCATACCGGCATGCTACCCGCCAGTACGTCGCGGCGGCAGCCCCTCTCCGTCGATGTTGCCCGGGTTTCTGGGGCGCCGGCGCAGCCAGGCCCGGGCAACATCGGGGCCCTCAGGCCTGACGTCCGGCGACCTCGCGCCGCAGCGCCTCGCCCTTGGCGTGGGCCTCGTCGCGCAGGCTCGCCTGGAACTGCATCATCTGGGCGGCGATGCGACACGCCTCGTCCGAGTCACCGACGCCGAGGATGCGCGCCGCGAGCAGGCCCGCGTTGCGCGCACCACCGATCGAGACCGTCGCGACCGGCACGCCGGCGGGCATCTGGACGATCGACAGCAGCGAGTCCATGCCGTCGAGGTGTTTCAGCGGCACGGGCACCCCGATGACGGGCAGCGTCGTGACCGACGCGAGCATGCCCGGCAGGTGCGCCGCTCCCCCGGCGCCGGCGATGATGACGCGCAGGCCGCGCTCCGCGGCGCGGGTGCCGTACTCGACCATCTCGTGCGCCATGCGGTGCGCCGAGACGACGTCGGCCTCGTAGCCGATGCCGAACTCGTCGAGGACATCGGCGGCCGCGGACATCGTCGGCCAGTCCGAGTTGCTGCCCATGACGAGCCCGACGACGGGCGCCTTCGCCGGCTGCGTCGCGCTCGTGGGGGTCGTCGAGCTCGTGGCCGGGGTCGCCGAACCCGCAGCGTTCGTCGTCACGTCGGGGGTGGTCGCGTCGCTCATTCGGTCACCGTTCCTTGGAGGTAGTCACAGGCGTGGCGGGCTCGTGCGCGCAGGCCGACGAGGTCGTCGCCGAAGACGTTGACGTGCCCGATCTTGCGGCCGGGGCGCACACCCTTGCCGTAGAGGTGGATCTTGAGGCCGGGATCACGTGCCATGAGGTGCTTGTAGGTGGGGTACAACTCCTCGTACTCGCCGCCGAGCACGTTGCCCATGACCGTCCACGGTGCCCGCGCGCGCGTGTCGCCGAGGGGCAGGTCGAGGACGGCGCGTAGGTGCTGCTCGAACTGACCGGTGACGGAGCCGTCCATCGACCAGTGTCCCGAGTTGTGCGGGCGCATCGCGAGCTCGTTGACGACGAACTCGCCGCCGCCGACGTCGAACAGCTCGACGGCCATGACGCCCGTGACGTCGAGTTCGCCCGCGATCCTGATGGCGGCGGAGGTGATGCGTTCGGCAGCGTCGTCGCTCAGGGCGGGGGCGGGGGCGAGGACCTCGGTGCAGATGCCGTCGACCTGAACGGTCTCGACGACGGGCCACACGGCGACCTGGCCGCTCGGGCTGCGCGCGATCATGACGGCGATCTCCCGCTCGAACGCGACGGCCTCCTCCGCGAGCAGCGGCGCACCGCACGCCTGCGCGAACCAGGCGTCCGCGTCGTCGGGGGTGCGCACGAGCATGACGCCCTTGCCGTCGTACCCGCCCGTCGGGGTCTTGAGCACGAGCGGCCAGCCATGCTGTTCGCCGAACGCGCTCAACTCGTCGCTCGTGGAAACGGGAGCCCAGGCGGGGCACGGCACGTCGAGGTCGCTGAGGCGCTGACGCATCGCGAGCTTGTCCTGGGCGAAGCGCAGCGCACTCGGGCGCGGGTGCAGCGCGACGCCGTCGGCCTCGAGCGCAGCGAGCACGTCGGCGGGCACGTGCTCGTGATCGAACGTCACGACGTCGCACCCGCGTGCCCACTCGCGCACCTGCTCGGCGTCGCGGTAGTCACCGACAGGCGCATGCGGCACGACGAGCGCCGCTGCGGCGTCGTCGGACTCGGCGAAGACGGACAACGTCAGCGCGAGCTCGGCCGCGGGGGCGGCACACATGCGGGCGAGCTGGCCGCCGCCGATGATGCCGACGACGGGAAATCCGCCCGGCGCGCGGCGCGCCTCGCGGGCGGGCTGGGTGTCGGGCGTCGCAGCGTCCGGCTCGGTGGCGTTGCGCGCATGGGGCTGGGGTTGGTTCACGCGCCAAGATTATCCGGCGGATTCGTCACGCGCGTGGCGCGGTCGTCAGGCGGGCGTCGCCGGGTGGGCGAGGCCCACCCCCACCGACTCGAGGGCCTCGCCCTCGCGCCGCGTCAGGACGAAGCCCGCGCCGCGCACCGTCTCGATCTGCCACTGCCCGCCCGTCGCGACCCGCAGCTTGGGGCGCAGCTTGGCGATGTGCATGTCGACCGCCTTGGGTGTGCCACGCCACTGGCCCGTCCACAGCGCCGCCTCGAACTCTGCGCGACTGACGACGTCATCCCGCCCGACGAGCACCCCCATGACGATGGCTTCCTTCGCGGTCATCACCGCCCGCCCGCCGGCGCCGACGAGCTCGCGCCGCGCCGCGTCCACGTGGGGTGGGCTCCCCTCGACGGCGTTCGCCACCAGCCGCGGTCCGCCCTGCGCCCGGTTGACCCGGCGCACCGCGGCGCTGACCCGCGCTTCGAGCTCCGCCGGCGTGATCGCGCACGAGATGACGTCGTCGGCCCCCGCGTCGAGCAGCGCGACGGTCGCGGCCGCGCGTTCGACGTCCCCGACGAGCGCCGCGTCGTCGAGCACAGCGACGAACGCCACACCCGGATGGCGGCGGGAAGAGGTGCGCACGGCGGCGGCGCTCTCGCGCACCCCGTCGGGCGCGGCCGTGGCGCAGCCGCCCAGGTCGGCGTCGCCGTCGACGCGGCGGCAGTTCGCCGCGAAGACGATGCACGCGGTCGCCGTTCCGACGGATTCGGGCGTCACGGTTTCGAGCGTGCCCTCCACGGTGCGGACCGAGAGGTGTGCTGCGTGGCTCATGCGCATGAGAGCCGTGTCGTCGCCGAAACCCCCGCGGGCGACCAGGACGTCGTTCATGAGCACGACTATAGGCAGCCCGGCATACCCTGCGGTGTCTTGCGGACCGACGAATTGTCAGTTGTCCATCCAGCCGACTTGACAGAAATGTATACAGCAGGGCTTTGTCGCCGAATCGTCACCTGGCGTTCACCCGCAGGCGTCCGACGCCCGACCCGTCCAGCAGGATGCGTCCTGAGCAGAGTGCTTCAGAACAGGTCCGTCAGAGCAGGATCCAGGCCGCGCTGAGGCCGATACCCGCGAGTTCCAACGGTTCGTGCGCGCGAAGCGTCGACTCCGGGTCGTGACGCAGCGCGTCGGCCGTCGCCTCGTCGACGAGGATCTGACTCGCCGCGGCGGCGTTCGTCAGGCGTGCGGCCCGGTTGACCGTCGTGCCGTAGATGTCGCCGAGACGCGCGAGCACGCGACCCGTCGACAGGCCCACGCGCATCTGCGGCAGCAGGTCGTCGACCTCCGACATCTCCTTGAGCGCACGCGCGATGCGCGAGGCGCCCTCCGGGTCCTGGTGCGAGAAGAGGATCTCGTCACCGACCGTCTTGACGACGGCGCCCCCGTGCTCGCTGACGATGTCCGAGGCGACCGCCTCGAACCGCGTGACGAGCGCCGCGAGATCACTCTCACTGAGCTGACGCGCGAGGCGCGTGAAGGAGACGAGGTCGGCGAAACCGACGGTGCGCACGACACCGAGGTGCGTCTCGGGCTGCGCGTCTGCCAGCAGGCGCGCGAGGGCGACGCCGACGTTGCGGCGCCACACGTAGAGGAGCAACGGCTCGAGGTCGTCGACGAGGCTCGCCATCTCCTCCGCTGCGGCGCGGGCGAGGGGCTTGCCGCCGCGCGGGCCGCCGTCACGCTGCGCGAGCATGTCGACGACGAGTTGCACCTGCCACATCGCGAGTCGATCGGTCGTGCGCCCCAGCGCACGCGCCAGCCCGAGGAGGGTGTCGACGTCGAGATCGTGCGCGGCCGTCATCGCGGACACCGCGCGCAGGGCGTCGAGGTCGGTGTCGGAGAACGCGACGTCCGCCTCACGCGAGTTGGCGAAACCGAGAGCGCGCCACACGCGACGGGTGTCGTCGGCGTCGACCCCGGCGTGCGTCGACAGGTCACGGCGCTTGTAGCGGCGCGGCGCGCCCATGAGGCGTCGCTCGACCGCGTCGATGAACATCGAATCGTCGGAATCGAGGTGGGACACCGGGTCAGCCATCACGTCTCGCCTTCTGCCTCGTACCGATCACTCGTCGGCGTTCCGCCCGTGTGGCTCGCCGGCCTCCGCGCGGCCGCCCAGGCGGGCATGCACGACGTCCGCCACCGAGTACGCCATCGTAGGCGCTGAGCCTGGACGCTCGCCGGGAGCGGTCGTCACGAGCCGCCCGCCGTCGTCGATGCCGACGCCTCGCCGCCGCGCCACCTTGCCGTCGGGGGTGTGCACGTCGACGAGGCTGCCGATCGTGCGACAGTGTCGACGCACGCTCTCGCGGGCGGCCGCGAGCGCCACGGGTTCGCACCAGGCACGCGCGGCACGGGCGACGTGCGCAGCGACGGCCGCGAGCACCTCGTCACGCGCGGCGTCCAACCCGACGAGTGACGTCGACGTCGCCGTGTCGACGGGCAACTCGCCGCGCTGCTGAGCCACGTTCACCCCGACGCCCGCGACGACGAGGTTGCCCGACGCCACCTGACACAGGACGCCGGCGACCTTGCGCCAGTCGCCGCTCGCCCCGCCGGTGCCCGGGCCGGCGTCGGCGTCGGCGCCGCTCTCGACGCCGTCGTCATCCCACACCAGGACGTCGTTGGGCCACTTCGTGACGAACTCGACGTCCGCCCCGCGCTCGTCGGCCAGCTGCGCGAGGGCGGCGCGCACGGCGTCACCGACGAACAACGGCACCCAACCCCACGTCGCCGCGTCCCGTGGCAGCGGCAGCGTCATCGAGACGGTGACGGCGGCGCCCGTGGGCGTCACCCAGGCCCGATCGAGGCGTCCGCGCCCGGCGCGCTGGCGATGGGCGGCCACGAGGTGCCAGCGCTCGGCGGTGTCGAGGGCGACCACATTCGTCGAATCGACCTCGTCGAACAGGTCGACGCGAGCCCACCCGTCGGCACGCAGATCCCGCGCCATCCCTGGCGAAAAGGCTACTGACGAGTTCGTGTTCGAGGTCACGTGACAAGGTTAGGCTGTCGCCCATGACGCTCGACGACGTGCCCCCGGACACCTCCCTCGATCTGCACACCACGGCCGGAAGGTTGAAGGATCTGGCGAACCGCACGGAGGAGGCGGTGCACGCCGGTTCGGCCCGCGCGGTGGAGAAGCAGCACGCCAAGGGCAAGCTGACGGCTCGTGAGCGCGTCGAACGGCTGCTCGACGAGGGCTCGTTCGTCGAACTCGACGCCCTGGCGCGTCACCGCTCGACGCAGTTCGGGCAGGACAAGAACCGCCCCTACGGTGACGGCGTCGTCACCGGCTACGGCACGGTCGACGGGCGCACGGTCTGCGTGTTCAGTCAGGACTTCACGGTCTTCGGCGGCTCCCTCGGCGAGGTCTTCGGCGAGAAGATCTGCAAGGTCATGGATCTCGCGATGAAGCTCGGCGCACCCGTCATCGGCATCAACGACTCGGGCGGCGCGCGCATCCAGGAGGGCGTCGTCGCGCTCGGTCTCTACGCCGAGATCTTCCGTCGCAACGTGCACGCGAGCGGTGTCATCCCGCAGATCTCGCTCGTCATGGGCCCCTGCGCCGGTGGCGCCGTCTACTCCCCCGCGATCACCGACTTCACCGTCATGGTCGATCAGACGTCGCACATGTTCATCACCGGCCCTGACGTCATCAAGACGGTGACGGGTGAGGACGTCGGCTTCGAGGAGCTCGGCGGCGCGCACACGCACAACTCGCGCTCCGGCGTCTCGCACTACATGGCGAGCGACGAGGACGACGCGATCGAGTACGTCAAGGCGATGCTCGGCTACCTGCCGAGCAACAACATGGACCCGGGGCCCTCGTTCGAGGTCACCGCCGACCTCGAGATCACCGACGCCGACCGCGCGCTCGACACGCTCGTGCCCGATTCGGCGAACCTCGCCTACGACATGAACGACGTCATCGCCGCCGTCGTCGACCCCGCGGATCCTGACGATGCGGGCTCCGGCCCCGACTTCCTCGAGGTGCAGCCGCTGTTCGCACCCAACATCATCTGCGGGCTCGCGCGCGTCGAGGGGCACAGCGTCGGCATCGTCGCAAACCAGCCGGCTCAGCTCGCCGGCACGCTCGACATCAACGCGAGCGAGAAGGCGGCGCGTTTCATCCGCTTCTGTGACTCGTTCAACATCCCGATCCTCACGCTCGTCGACGTGCCCGGCTTCCTGCCCGGTACCGACCAGGAGTGGGGCGGCATCATCCGCCGTGGCGCGAAGCTGCTCTACGCCTACGCGGAGGCGACGGTGCCGCTCGTCACCGTCATCACGCGCAAGGCGTACGGCGGTGCGTACGACGTCATGGGGTCCAAGCACCTCGGCGCCGACGTCAACCTCGCGTGGCCGACGGCGCAGATCGCCGTCATGGGTGCGCAGGGCGCGGCCAACATCGTGTACCGCAAGGAGCTGACGGCGGTCGCCGAGAACGGCAGCGCCGAGGACGTCGAGAAGCGTCGCGCGCAGCTCATCGCCGAGTACGAGGACACGCTCGCCAACCCGTACATCTCAGCCGACCGCGGCTACGTCGACGCGGTCATCCCGCCGCACGAGACGCGCGTCCAGGTCGTCAAGGCGCTGCGGGCGCTGCGTCACAAGCGCGAGGACCTGCCGCCCAAGAAGCACGGAAACATCCCGCTGTGAGCGAGGCAACCGAGAGCCCGCGCCCGACGATCCGGTTCGTCAGCGGCGCGCCGACCGACGAGGAGATCGCCGCCGTCACTGCTGTCGTCCTGGCGCGAGCGGCTGCGGCGTCGGGCACTGAATCATCCGCCCCGGTGCGTTCCATGTGGGGACGCCCCGCGCACGTCCGCCACGCCCGTCCGCGCAGTTGGGCCGAATCGCGCCTGCCGCGCTGAGGCTCGCCTTCGGCGGATGATCGTTGCCCGGAATCGCGTCAGAGGTGACGCGATTGCGGGCAATGATGCTCAGCGCAGCTTGGCTTCGAGCTTGGCCTGGTAGCGCGGCGCCATCACGCCGGCCGCGACGACGCGTTCGATGATCGCGCGGGCACCGCCGGTGTAGGCGCGGAACACGTCGACGACGGTGACGCCGTGCTCGGGCACGTCGACGACGTCGACCATGTCGCCCGCCGTGATCGTCCCGGGCTCGACGACGCGGGTGTACGCGCCGGGCCGTCCGTGGTCGGTGAAGCGCTTGACCCAGCGCGGCTCGTCGATCGCCCAGGCGAAGGTTCGGCAGGGAACGCGGGGGCCGGTCACCTCGAGCAGCGCGGTGCCCATGCGCCAGCGGGTGCCGATGACGGCGTCGTCGACGCGGACGCCCCGCGTCGTGACGTTCTCGCCGAAGGCCCCGTCGGGAATCGAACGCCCTAGCTCGGCGCCCCAGTGGTCGAGCTCCTCACGCGCGACCACGTACACCGCCTGCTCGCTGCCCCCGTGATGCTCGAGATCACCGACGTGGTCACCGCTGACGCCGCTGCGCCCACCCGCCTCGCGCGGGCCGGGGTCGGCGACGCCGATGCTCGCGACGGGTCGCTTGCGCATCCCCGTGCGGTGCTTCTTCGCATCCCACACCTCTGGTCGGCCGATCTGGACACCGACGACGACGAGCTCTCCACCTGCGGTGGGTGACGTGGCGTCGGCCCGCGCCGCTGAGGTGGAAGCCAAGTCCGTGGACGCCGCGGTGGAGCTCGCGGACTCCGCCGAGCCGGATGTCGGTGACGCGGCCGTCGTCGCGGTGGATTTCGCCTGCTCCTCCGAGCCCGATGCCGAGGCCTCGGCCGACGCCCTCTGCCC
>NZ_LSJT01000123.1:0-35744 GCF_001556795.1 Dermacoccus sp. CCH2-D9 | reverse complement strand
GCTGCTCGAAGCCGGAGGGTTCAGACCCGCGCTACACCCTCATTCGTGAAGAGCCGAGATGGTGATCGCGACGCCGTCGTCCCACGTGAACGTGGATCCGAAGGGCTTGGTCTTGCTGTTGACTTCGTCAGATGACGTAGAGGTCGCTGAGCTGGATGTCTGAGGTGTCGTGCCTTCCCCGGCGGCTGACGAGGCCGACGAGGCGGGGGTGTTGCTGCCAGGGGCGTCGTTCGTGTTCTTGACCTCTGACGAACAGCCGCACAGGGCGAGGGCAGCCGCCACGGAGCAAATCTTCAGATTGCGCATGCGGCCAAGATGGAGGGTTTCGTATCTTTCGCGGGGGTTCGCGAGGTGACTTCTTTGGGTGACTGCCTGCGTTGGTGCGCCATGAGGAGTCCGTCGAGGTCAACCACACTCAGTTCATTGTGATTAACTCAATCGTTGGTATCTGTCTCTCGCCCACGGGGGTTCGCATGGCGCTCGACGTCGCGGCAGGCGCGGAGCTGACGGCCCGGGAGCGCAGCAAGGCTGCCCGGCGTCAGCAGATCCTCGATGCCGCTGCGGGCCTCATCGCCGAGCGTGGGCTCGCGGGGGTGCGTCTCGAAGACCTGGGCAGCGCGGTCGGCATCAGCGGCCCCGCCGTCTACCGCCACTTCGCGAACAAGGAAGCGGTGCTCGCCGAACTGCTCGTCGGCATCAGCCGGTATCTCCTCGAGAACGGTTCGCGCGTCGTCGCTGACGCCGCCACGGCTGACGAGGCGCTCGAGAACCTCGTCGACTTCCACATCGACTTCTCCCTGACCAAGCCGGCGCTCATCCGCGTGCAGGGCCGCGATCTCGCAAGCCTCGACGCAGCCGCTCGTCGCGACGTGCGGCAGCTGCAGCGCCAATATGTCGAGATCTGGGTCGGTGTGCTGCGCGACGTCGACCCCTCTCTCAGCGACGACGAGGCCCGCATCAAGGCCCACGCCGGCTTCGGCGCGCTCAACTCGACGCCGCACTCGACCGGCAGGACGAAGACCGCGGTCGAAGCTCACCGCGAACGCACCCGAGCCGTCCTGCGCGCGATGGCGCTCGCGGCGCTGCGCCCTGCTGGGTGAAGCCGGGTCGTTCCGCCCGTCGAGAAATTCAGTTAAGAACCATTAACCGAGACGGTGTGATGTGGTTCACTAAAATCCTGTGATGCGAGTCACGGATGACGCGACCGGAGGAGAGCCGATGTCCGCCACCGACACCCTCGAGAACGACCTCGACCCGACGCTCAGCCACACGCGTGGGGCGCCCGAATCGCCTCTGATCGAGCAGACGATCGGCGACAACCTCGACGCGACCGTCGCTGCACATCCCGATCGTGAGGCGCTCGTCGACGTGGTGAGCGGCCGTCGCTGGACGTACACGCAGTTCCTCCACGACGTCGACGCACTTGCCCTGGCCCTGCTCGACGCCGACGTCGCGACGGGCGACCGCGTCGGCATCTGGGCGCCCAACTGCCCCGAGTGGACGCTCACCCAGTACGCGACGGCCAAGATCGGCGCCATCCTCGTCAACATCAACCCCGCCTACCGCAGCCACGAACTCAAGTACGTGCTGGGCCAGGCCGGCATCACGACACTGATCGCCGCCCCGAAGTTCAAGACGAGCAACTACGCGCGCATGATCGAGCAGGTGCGCGGCGAGTGCCCCGACCTCGCGCGCGTCGTCCTCATCGGCGAGACGTCGTGGAGCGACCTCGCCGACGCGGGCGCGAAGGCTCTCGCCGCTGACGGCGGACGCGAGCGCCTCGCCGCCGTCCAGAAGTCGCTGAAGGAACACCGACGCCATCAACATCCAGTACACGAGCGGCACGACCGGCTTCCCCAAGGGCGCGACGCTGAGTCACCGCAACATCCTCAACAACGGCTTCTTCGTCGGCGAACTCTGTTCGTACACAGCCGAAGACCGCGTCTGCATCCCCGTGCCGTTCTACCACTGCTTCGGCATGGTCATGGGCAACCTCGCCTGCACCTCGCACGGCGCGACGATGGTCATCCCCGCGCCCGGCTTCGACGCCGCCGTCACCCTGCAGACCGCCGTCGACGAACGGTGTACGAGCCTCTACGGCGTGCCGACCATGTTCATCGCCGAACTCGCGCTGCCCGACTTCGACCGCTACGACCTGACGAGCC
Organism: Dermacoccus sp. CCH2-D9; assembly: GCF_001556795.1. Lineage (NCBI taxonomy): Bacteria > Bacillati > Actinomycetota > Actinomycetes > Micrococcales > Dermacoccaceae > Dermacoccus > Dermacoccus sp. CCH2-D9. The sequence continues at coordinate 33,579 of NZ_LSJT01000123.1, read as the reverse complement.
TGCGCACCGGCATCATGGCCGGCTCGCCCTGCCCCGAGCACACCATGCGTCAGGTCATGGAGCGCATGCACATGGAGGAGGTCTCGATCTGTTACGGCATGACGGAGACCTCGCCCGTGTCGCTGCAGACGCGCAAGAACGACACCGTCGAGCAGCGCACGCAGACGGTCGGGCGCGTCGGCCCGCACCTCGAGGTCATGGTCGTCGACCCCGTCACGTACGAGCCCGTCAAGCGCGGCGAGCCGGGTGAGCTGTGCACCAAGGGGTACTCGGTCATGCTCGGCTATTGGAACCAGGATGACAAGAGCGCCGAAGCCATCGTCGGCGGCTGGATGCACACAGGCGACATCGCCGCCATGGACGACGACGGGTACGTCGCGATCACGGGGCGCATCAAGGACATGGTCATCCGCGGCGGCGAGAACATCTACCCGCGAGAGATCGAGGAGTTCCTCTACAACCACCCCGACATCGTCGACGCGCAGGTCATCGGCGTGCCCGACGAGAAGTACGGCGAGGAACTCATGGCGTGCGTCCGCATGGTCGACGGCGCGGAGCCGCTGACGGTCGAATCGCTGCGCGCCTACTGCGACGGCAAGCTCGCGCACTACAAGGTGCCGCGCTACGTGCGCGTCATGGAGGAGTTCCCGATGACGGTGACGGGCAAGATCCGCAAGATCGACCTGCGCGAAGAGGCGCCGCAGTACATGAAGTGACGCTGGTAGGTTCGCGGGCGTGCAGATCGTCCTCGTCGCGCCGCAGATCGCGCCCAACACCGGCAACATCATCCGCCTCGCCGCGAACGTCGGCGCGAGCCTGCACCTCGTCGAACCGCTCGGTTTCTCGATGGACGCCCGCCTGCTGCGCCGGGGCGGGCTCGACTACCACGAGTTGGCCGACGTCCACGTGCACGCGGACGTCGACGCGGCCCGCGCCGCTTGCCCCGGGCGGTGGCTCGCGCTGACGTCGCGTGCCCGGCGACGGTATGACGCCGTCGACTACCGTGACGACGACGTCCTCGTCTTCGGTTGCGAGGCAACAGGATTGCCTGGCGATCTCCTTGCGACGTTCGGCGCTGACGAGCAACTGCGCATCCCCATGCGCCCCGACAACCGCAGCCTCAACCTCGGCAACGCGGTCGCCGTCGTAGCGTATGAGGCATGGCGTCAGCTCGGCTTCACCGGCGCGGCTGATGACGGCACCGGCACCCTCGAGGCGCTGAGCGCTGACGCCCCACGACGGGAGGCATGAGTTTCCCGCGTGAGACGCGAGGTGCCCGGTGCGGGGTGTGCGGCGGGGCGGTCATGAACACAGGATGCGACGCCGGCTCGACGCGGGGAGGTCGCCTTGGCAGGATGGCGGCATGGCCGCTCACATGCCCCTGACCGACGCTCCGCGCGTGCTCGCCATCGTCCAGGCCGGAGGTAAGGGCTCACGGATGGGTGTGCTCACCACGCACCGCGCGAAACCGGCGCTGCCGTTCGGCGGCACGCACCAGCTCGTCGACATCGCCATGTCGAACCTCGTCAACTCGGGTATCTCCAGCGTCTGGGTTTCCGTGCAGTACCGCGCGGGCACGCTCGACAAGCACCTGCAGCACGGACGCCCCTGGGATCTGGACCGCAACGACGGCGGTTTCCGCCGCATCGTGCCCGAGGAGATCGACGCCGCGCGCACGGGTGGGTTCGCCACCGGCAACGCGGACGACCTGTACCGCATCCGTCATCAGATCGCCGACGAGAACGCTGACGTGACCGTCGTGCTGAGCGCCGATCAGGTGTTCACGCTCGACCTGCGGGACGTCGTCGCCGCTCACCTCGCCAAGGGCGCCGACCTCACCATCGTCACCACCGAGGTGCCCGTGACGGAGGCGTCGAACAAGGCTGTCGTGACGAGCGACGCCACCGGCAAGGTAACCCGCATCGACGAGAAGCCCGAGGACCCGGCCCACGGAACGATCTCCGCGGAGGTCTTCGTCTACCGCACGGCGGCGCTGCTTGACGCCCTCGACGAAGCCGAGAAGGCGACGCGCCCTGAAGCCGACGACGAGGACGTCACCGGTCTCGGCGACTTCGCCGAACACCTCATCCCGACGCTTGTCGCGCGGGGGCGCGTGCGCACCCATGCCCTCGAGGGGTACTGGATGGACATGGGCCGGCCCGAGACCTATCTGCGCGCCCACCGCGACCTCGTGCGTGGTGACGTGCCGATCTTCGACGACGAGGCGTGGCCGATGCGCACCCTCGCGACGAACAAGTGCGCGGCGCGCGTGCGCGAAGGGGCTGTCGTCGACGCGTCCTACGTGTCGCCGGGGTGCGACATCGCCGGCACCGTGCGCCGCTCGGTGCTCGGGCCCGGCGTGATCGTGCGCGCGGGGGCCGTCGTCGAGGATGCGGTGGTGCTCGACGGCACGGTCATCGAGAAGGGTGCCGAGGTGCGCACCGCAATCGTCGACGTCGACGTCGCGGTGCGCCGGGATGCGCGCGTGGGGGCAGCCCCCGCGGCCACCAAGGCGCGGGACGCGGACATCGCCGTCATCGGCGCGGGTGCCACCGTGCGCGGTGTCGTGAAGCCGGGGGAGCAGATCGAACCCGGCGACGTGGTTGGCTGAGCCGCGCCGGGGGCGCCCCGGCAACCCCGTGGGGTGACGCAGGGGCGCCGACGGCTGTGGACGATGACGGCTGCGCGGCCTTCCGCGGCCGTCCTGCACCCTCGTCCACAGGGTTTGCGGCCGGCGCCGACGGCACACCCCGTGACATGCCTACCGTCGACGCATGACTATCTTCGCAACTCACGGTGTGCTCGCGGTCGCGGACGACCCCAACGCGGAAGCGCTCGCGACGTTCATCCACTGGTTCGTCGTCGTCGCCGTCCTGCTCTTCGTCGTCGCCCCGGCGCTGTGGCTCACCGGTGCCATCGTGGCGACCCGCAGCCTCAAGAAGTGGCCGAGCCTCGTCGCCGACACCGAGGACGCCATGTACCGCTGGGCCCTGCTCGTCGGCGTCCTGCCCGTCGTGGGCCCGCTCATCTACGCCGTCTCGTTCCAGCAGGCCAAGAACCGTCGGACGCCTGAGCAACTCGTCCTCGCGCGGATGACTCATCGGGAGCGCCATCGTCAGGCGCAACTCGCCGGCATCGGGCGACGGTAGCCGGGCTCTCGTTCGCGCATGACAAGGCGCGGGAGCGCAGGTAAGGCGAACGACTCCGGCCGGCTCGCCGGTGTGCTCAGGTGAAGAGGAAGTCGACGGCCGACGGCTCGGTGAGGCGCCGTTCGTATTCGCCGACCCCGCCGGGCCACAGGGTGCGGTTCTCGCCGTCGTCATCGAGGTACCAGGAGGTGCAGCCGCCCTGCGTCCACACCGAGCGACCGCTGCGTTCGCGCATCTCACGCGTGAAGGCGGGCACGAGTTCGGGGCGCACCTCGACGGCGTGGGCGCCTCGGCGATCGCGTTCGTCGAGCAGCGTCATGACGTGGGCGATCTGCGCTTCGATCATGAGCACGACGCTCGTGTGCCCCAGGCCCGTGTTGGGCCCCAGCAGCATGAAGAGGTTGGGGAAGTCGGCCATCGTCACGCCGAGATAGGACTCGACACCGTTCTGCCATTCCTCGGCGAACGAGCGGCCGTCACGCCCGGTGATGTCGAGGTGGGCGTACGAGCCGCGGGGGTCGAAGCCGGTGGCCAGCACGAGGGCGTCAACCTCGTGCAGGGTTCCGTCGGCGGTGACGACGCCGTCGGGCGTCACGCCCACGACGTCGTCGGTCACGACGTCGACGTCGGCGCGCGCGAGGGCAGGGTAGTACGTGTCGGACAGCAGGACGCGCTTGCACCCCATCGTGTAGGTGGGGGTCAGCTTCTCGCGCAGCTGCGGATCCTTGATCTGGTTGGCCAGGTGCCGTCGGGCCTCGCGGGAGGCGAGTTCGAGCAGCCGCGGCTGGCTGTCGAACGCGACGGCAGGCAGGTCGTTGCGTCGGCGCAGTGCAGCCCGATGGGCCCGCATGAGCGCGGGGTGACGCCGGAAGCGGTCGATCGTCGCGTCGGAGTACTCGCTGTTGCGCTGCGGCATGATCCACGGTGCGCTGCGCTGGAAGACGGTGAGGTGCTCGGCGTCCTCGGCGAGCGCCGGGATGCACTGCACAGCCGAGGCGCCCGTGCCGATGATGCCGACGCGGCGGCCGAACATCGAACTGTCGCGAGGCCAGGCTGCGGTGTGGATGAGTTCGCCGGCGAACGTGTGCAGCCCGTCGATGAGGGGGATGTGCGGCAGGTGCAGCGCACCGACGCCGAGCACGAGTGCGCGGGCGGTGACGGTGTGCGTCGAACCGTCCGAGGAGTGCGTCGCGATCGTCCACACGCCGCTCGACTCGTCGAAGTCGGCGGCGTGCAGCGCCGTGTCGAAGCGGATGTGCTCGCGCAGCTCGTACTTCTCGACGACGGCGAGCAGATAGTCCTGGATGACGTCACCGCGCGAATAGGTGTGCGACCAGTACGGGTTGAGCTCGAAGCTGAACGAGTACAGGTGGCTCGGCACATCGCAGGCAACACCGGGATAACGGTTGTCACGCCACGTGCCACCGATCTCGTCGGCCTTCTCGAGGATGACGAAGCTGCGGCCGGCGTCCTGCAGCGCCACGGCCATGCCGATCCCGGAGAAACCGGTGCCGACGACGACGACGTCCACCTCTGCCACAGTGCTCACCGCACCAACCTAACGGGGCCGACCGCCGCCATCGCGCACCGACACAGCCGACGGCGCGTGATGGCGCTGCTCGCGCCGCCACTGCGTCAGTCAGTGCCGGTTGCGTCACGCAGGACTGACTCGAACGACACGGACTGACGCAGCTGGGCTCGGCTGATCGCACCGTGCGCCGTCACGCTGCCAGCCGACTCGTCAGTCAAGACGTTGTCAGTCGAGCTGCACGATGACGGGCGCGTGGTCGCTCGCACCCTTGCCCTTGCGCTCGTCGCGGTCGATGACGGCGCCCTGGACGCGCCCGGCGAGGGCGGGGGAGCACAGGGCGAAGTCGATGCGCATGCCCTGCTTCTTGGGGAAACGCAGCTGCGTGTAATCCCAGTACGTGTAGGTGCGCGGCTCGTTCGTGTGCGGGCGCACCACGTCGGCGTAGCCTGTGTCGATCATCGCCTGGAACGCGTCACGCTCGGGTTGCGTCACGTGCGTCTTGCCCTCGAAGAACGCCGGATCCCAGACGTCTTCGTCTCTCGGCGCGATGTTCCAGTCACCCGTCAGCGCGATCTGCGCCTCGGGGTTCTCGGTGAGCCACTTCTCGCCGTCGGCGCGCAGCGCGGCGAGCCAGTCGAGCTTGTACTCGTAGTGCGGGTGGCCGATCTCGCGACCGTTCGGCACGTAGAGCGACCACATGCGCACCCCGTCGCACGTGGCGGCGATGGCGCGGGCCTCCGCCGCGATGGGGTCGCCGAAGCCGGGCATGTCCTCGAAGCCGATCTGCACGTCCTCGAGGCCGACGCGCGAGGCGATCGCGACACCGTTCCACTGGTTCAGCCCGTGATGGGCGACCTCGTACCCGGCTTCCTCGAAGCGGGCCATGGGGAACTGCTCGTCCTTGCACTTCGTCTCCTGCATGGCGAGCACGTCGACGTCACCACGTTCGAGGAAGGCGATGACGCGGTCGACGCGGGTGCGGATGGAGTTGACGTTCCACGTGGCGATTCGCATGCCTCAACCCTAGACGGGCCCTGCGACAACCCTCGAAAACAGCGGGATCCTGCGGTTGTCGGCGACGAGTGGCACAGTGGTGAGCATGACGAAATGGGCACTGGTCACCGGCGCGAGCGCCGGCATCGGCAAGGAGTTCTGCGAGCAGCTGGCGGCGCGCGGCGACAACGTCGTCCTCGTCGCGCGGCGCGCCGACCGGCTCGAGGAGCTCAAGGCACACCTCGAGAAGCGCTACCGCGTGCACGCCGAGGTCCTCGCGGCCGACCTCGCCAACGCTGACGATCTCAAGCGCGTCGCCGAGCGTGTCGCGCAGGCGAGTGACCCCATCGAGGTGCTCGTCAACAACGCCGGCTTCGGGCTCAAGACGGCGTTCCTCGACACCGACGTCGAGAAGGAGATCGCCTCCGTTGACGTCATGGTCAAGGCCGTCGTCGTGCTCAGCCACGCCGCAGGCCGCGCGATGCGTGAGCGGGGGCGGGGCGCGATCATCAACGTCTCGTCGGTCGCGGGGTTCATGGCGAGCGGCACCTACTCGGCGGCGAAGTCGTATGTCACCGTGTTCAGCGAGTCGCTCGCCGGCCAGCTCGCGGGCACGGGCGTCACGGTGACCGCGCTGTGCCCAGGTTTCACCCACACCGACTTCCACGCGAGCGCCGACATCGACGTCGACAAGACCTCGGCCATCGGCAAGCGACTCTGGCTCGACGCCGACCGCCTCGTGCGCGACTGCCTCGCCGACGTCGACGCCGGCCGCGTCATCTCGGTGCCGGGGAAGCAGTACAAGGTCGCGACGCAGTTGCTGCGCCACGTGCCGCGCTCCATCGTGCGCGCGGGCGCTTTGAGCAACCGTCATCGGCCGCGCGACTGAGGAACCCCCGCCAAATAGAATGGACGGCATGACGAACATCGCCGAAGACCGCGCCCGCCTGCTGCAACTCATCAAGGACAACGCCATCGTGCACGGCAAGGTGACGTTGAGCAGCGGCAAGGAGGCCGACTACTACGTCGATCTGCGTCGCATCTCTCTCTCCGGCGAGGCTGCGCCGCTCGTCGGACGCGTCATGCGCGATCTGACGAGGGACTTCGACTACGTCGCCGTCGGCGGTCTGACGCTTGGTGCTGACCCCGTCGCGACGTCGATGCTGCACGCTGCGGCTGCTGCGGGGGAGCAGGTCGACGCGTTCGTCGTCCGCAAGGCCGGCAAGGCGCACGGCCTGCAGCAGCGCATCGAGGGCCCCTCGATCAAGGGTCGTCGCGTGCTCGTCGTCGAGGACACGACGACGACGGGTGCCTCGCCGTTGGAAGCCGTCGCCGCGTGCCGTGAGGAGGGCGCCGAGGTCGTCGGCGTCGCGACCATCGCCGACCGTGCCACCGGTGCGCAGGAGAAGATCGAGGCCGAGGGCCTCACCTACGTCAGCGCCTTCTCGATGGAAGATCTCGGCCTCGCCTGAGCGTCTGTCACGCCGCGCCTCTTGGCTGTGCGCGAACGAGCCGTCACCGTCACCGGTGGCGGCTCGTTCGTCTGTGCCTCAGGGGTGCGCGCCCGTCGCCACGGAGCTGGACACCGCTGCAGGTGAACACCCGGTGAATCGGGACCATGGCCCCTTCGCCGACGTCCCGGTGCGCTCGTACGGTGGGATGACACGACCCGTTCCGGAGGAAGCATGCGCCAAGACAGACCCACCCACGTCGTCGTCATCGGCGCGGGGATGGTGGCCCACAAGTTCGCCGAGACGCTCCTCGCGAAGGACGACGCGCGCCGCGTCTCGCTAACGGTCATCGGTGACGAGCCGTTCGCGCCGTACGACCGGGTGCATCTGACGAGCTTCTTCTCGGGCTCCACCGCGTCAGATCTGCTGCTCGACGAGAGTGTCTGGGACGACGAACGGGTGACGTTGCGCACGGGCACGCTCGTCACCGGCATCGACCGAGACGCGCGAGCCGTCGAGACGGAGGGCGGCGAGCACATCTCCTACGACGCCCTCATCCTGGCAACGGGCTCGCACGCCGCAGTGCCGCCCATCGAGGGGCGCGACGTCACGGGTTGTTTCGTCTACCGCACCCTCGACGATGTCGAGGCGCTTCGGCGCTACGTCTCGGACACGGCCGGACGCCACCCCGAGCGGCAGGTGCGCGGCGCCGTCATCGGAGGTGGTCTGCTCGGCCTCGAGGCCGGTGGCGCGCTGCAGGCGATGGGAGCGGATACGACGGTCGTCGAGTTCGCTGACCGCCTCATGCCCATGCAGGTCGACGCGGGAGGCGGCGAGGATCTCAAGCGCATCATCGAAGGCACCGGCGTGCACGTGCGCACCTCGACCGCCACGGCACGCATCAACGCGGGCGACGACGGTCGCGTCGCCTCGATGGACTACGCGAGTGGCGAGCGGGACGACGTGGACGTCGTCGTCTTCGCCACGGGCATCCGTCCTCGCGACGAACTCGCGCGTGCCGCGGGCCTCGAGCTCGGGCCTCGCGGCGGCGTCCTCGTCGACACCCACTGCGCCACGACGGACCCGGCCATCCACGCGATCGGTGAGGTCGCGTGCATCCAGGGGGAGGTGTGGGGCCTCGTCGCACCCGGGTACACGATGGCCGAGATCGCCGCTGCGCATCTGCTCGGCGAAGCGCCGGACTTCGACGGCGCCGATTCCTCGACGAAGCTCAAGCTCATGGGCGTCGACGTCGCGAGCTTCGGCGACGCGTTCGCCGCGACGCCCGGCGCGCGCGAGGTCGTCTACTCGGATGCCATGACCGGCTGGTACCGCAAGCTCGTCGTCGCCGATGACGGACACACCCTCCTCGGCGGAGTGCTCGTCGGTGATGCGAGCGCGTTCCCGAGCCTGCGGGCGATGGTCGGCCACGACCTCGCAGCGCCGAGCGCCTTCGTCATCCCCGAGGACGAACGCGGCGCGAAGGCCGAGATCAACCTCGAACTGCCCGACGACGCGGGCGTCTGCTCGTGCAACAACGTGAGTGCGGGCCAGATCCGTGCGGCGTTCGCGGACGGTGCCACGACGGTCTCGGACATCAAGACCTGCACCAAGGCAGGGACCTCGTGCGGATCATGCCTGCCGCTCGTCATCAAGCTCGTCGAGGTCGAGCAGGCGAAGGCCGGTATCGAGGTCGACAGGTCGTTGTGCGAGCACATGCCATTGTCACGAAGCCAGCTGTTCAACGCGATCAAGGTCGCGAAGCTCACGTCCTTCGACGACGTCATCGAGCGTTTCGGCGCCGGGCGTGGCTGTGACGTGTGCAAGCCGACGATCGCCAACATCCTCGCCAGTCTCGAGAACGGCCACGTGCTCGACGGTCAGCAGGCGACGATGCAGGACACGAACGATCACGTCCTCGCCAACATGCAGAAGGACGGTACGTACTCGGTCGTGCCGCGCATCCCGGGTGGTGAGGTGACGCCGTCGGGTCTCGTCGCGATCGGGCAGATCGCCGAGAAGTACGGCCTCTACACGAAGATCACCGGCGCCCAGCGCATCGACATGTTCGGTGCCCGCATCGACCAGCTCCCCGCCATCTGGCGCGAGTTGCTCGACGCGGGCTTCGAATGCGGCCAGGCATACGGCAAGAGCTTGCGTGCGGTGAAGTCGTGCGTCGGGCAGACCTGGTGCCGCTTCGGCGTGCGCGACTCCGTCCGTCTCGCGATCGACCTCGAGACCCGGTACAAGGGGCTGCGCAGCCCGCACAAACTCAAGATGGGTGTCTCCGGGTGCGCGCGCGAGTGCGCCGAGGCGCGCGGCAAGGACGCCGGCATCATCGCGACGGAGAACGGGTGGAACCTCTACGTCGGGGGTAACGGTGGCTTCAAGCCGGTGCACGCGCAGTTGCTCGCTGAGGACCTCGACGAAGAAGAACTGATCCGCACCATCGACAGGTTCTTCATGTTCTACATCTCGACAGCCGAGCTGCTGCAGCGCACCGCGCCGTGGCTCGCCGAGCTCGAGGGCGGCGCCGAGCACCTGCGCGAGGTGATCATGGACGACGCGCTGGGCATCTGCGCCGACCTCGACGCGATGATGGCACGTCACGTCAACGCCTACTCCGACGAGTGGCGCGACGTCCTGGAGGACCCTGAGAAGCTCGCCCGGTTCACGGCCTTCGTCAACGACGACACGAACGTCGACCCCGATCTGCTCTACGTCGTGGAACGTGACCAGCCCCGCCCGGCGACCCCGGCCGAGAAGGCCGACGCCACCCTCGAACTCATCGACTCCAACCGACGTCCCGTCCGGATCGCAGGCGAGCGCATCCCCGTCGGCGCAGGCGCTGCACAAGGAGGCCAGGGATGACAACCCCCACACCTAGCGAGGCCGGTACCTCGTGGACCCCGCTGTGCGCCGTCGACCGGCTGACACCGGAGCGGGCCGTTGCGGCACTCACGCCGGACGGCGCGCAGGTCGCCCTCGTGCGCCTCGCGAACGACGAGGTGTTCGCCGTCGGCCACCGTGACCCGTACGCCCTCGCGAACGTCATCGCCCGCGGCGTCGTCGGGACGCGCACTCTCGACGGTCAGACGTACGACGTCATCCAGTCGCCGCTGTACAAGCAGGCCTTCGACGTGCGGACGGGCGAGGACGTCGCCGACCGCGCCGTCCGTCTCGGCACCTGGGCCGTGCGTGAGCGCGACGGGATGATCGAGTTGGGCGAGCGCACGAGCGACTACGCAGAACCGGAGCAGACGACGCGCTGATCGTCCGGCCGCCTCGCCAGGTCGGTCGCCTGCGGCGGGGACGGTGGCGATGTGCCCGGCCAACCGCGATGATGGGACGATGGCCATCCTCATCGACCCGCCGATGTGGCCCGCGTGGGGCACGGTGTTCTCGCATCTCGTCTCCGACAGCTCGCTCGACGAGCTGCACGCCTTCGCGCACGATCATGGCGTTCCGGATGCTGCGTTCGACGTCGACCACTACGACGTGCCGGAGCGCATGTACGACGCGTTGGTCGCGGGTGGCGCGCTGCCCGTGCGCGCCACTGAGCTCATTCGCCGATTGATCGCCGGCGGTGTGCGGGTTCGTGCCGTGGAGCGCCGATCATGAAACTGCTCGACGGGTGCTGCGCGGGCGTGAGTGCGCGACGCTTCTCGCGTCACGAACATCACGGCGGCCGCGGCGCGTCGCTGCCTAAGGTCGGGGAGTGAACACGAAGGGCCGCAGCGAGGAGGAACGGATGAGCGACGCAGTCGCGGCGGGGCGCGTCGTCCTCGTCGGCGGTGGACCGGGTTCGCTCGACCTGCTGACGCTGCGTGCCCTGCGCGAGCTCGAGCAGGCGGACGTCATCGTCGCCGATCGCCTTGGCCCGCGGGACGAACTGGCGCGTCTCGATCTGAGCGCCGAGATCATCGACGTCGGCAAGAGCCCGCACCATCACCCCGTTCCGCAGGACGAGATCAACGCGATTCTCGTGCGTGAGGCGCGGGCCGGGCGGCGGGTGGTGCGCCTCAAGGGCGGCGATCCGTACCTGCTCGGCCGCGGGGGGGAGGAATACCTGTCCTGCCACGCGCACGGCATCGACGTCGATGTCGTGCCCGGCGTGACGAGCGCGCTCTCCGCGCCGCTCGCCGGCGGCATCCCGGTGACGCATCGCGGATGGTCGGCGGGCCTGCTCGTGCTCTCCGGGCACGACGAACTGGCGCTGCCGGCGCTGGCGGCATGGCCGCACACCATCGTCGTCCTCATGGGGATGGGACGCCTGGGCGAGCTGACGGCCGGCCTCGTCGCGCACGGCAAACCGGCCGCGACGCCCGCGGGCGTCGTCCACCGTGCGTGGACGCCGCAGCAGCAGGTCGTGCGTTCCACCCTCGACGAGCTCGCCGGCGAGTGCGCCACGCGGGGCATCGGCAACCCGAGCGTCATCGTCATCGGCGACGTCGTCGACGTCCTGCCCGACGCGGCGATCATCGACATGACGACGCAGCAAGCCACCACCGAGGGGACGGGTGAGACCGATGCGTGACCAGCAGCCGGACGGCGCGAGCGCCCCTCGAGACGCCGCTCGGCGTGCGTCGCACGCCTCTGCCGTCGCTTCGGTGGAGTTCGCTTCGGATTCCGCTCCCCAGCAGCGACGGGCGCCGCACGACCTCGCCGGGCGGCGCATCGTCATCACCGCGCAGCGCAAGGCCGATGAGTTCGCCGCACCGCTCGAACGTCGCGGCGCCGAGGTGATCCGGGCAGCGACTATGTCGCACGTGCCGCACGTCGACGACCCTGAGCTGCTCGCCCATACCCGCGCGCTGATCGAGGAGCCGCCCGACCTGCTCGTGGTGACGACGGGCATCGGGTTCCGGGGCTGGTTCGAGGCCGCCGAGGCGGCCGGGCTGCGCGAGCGACTCCTCGACGCACTGCGGACGACTCGCATCTACGCCCGCGGGCCGAAGGCGCGCGGCGCTGTCGTCGGAGCGGGTCTCGAGGTCACGTGGACGGCCGCCTCGGAGACGGCCGAGGAGATCAAGGAACGTCTGCGCGGGGAGTCGCTCGACGGCGTCCGCGTCGCTGTGCAACACCACGGCGCCGGTTCCGACGGCATCGACGAGACCCTGCGCGCCGCAGGTGCTGACGTCGTCTCGCTCGTCGTCTACCGCTGGGGCCCGGCGCCCGACCCCTCTGCGGTCGCGCGCGCCGTCGATCTCGTCGCGCGATCCGACGTCGATGTCGTCGCGTTCACCGCAGCTCCCGGCGTCTTCGCCTTTCTCGACGCCGCGCGCGCCTCGGGTCAACAGGATGCCGTGCTGGACATGCTGCGCGAGGGGCGCGTCATCGCGGCCTGCGTCGGTGACACCACCGCGGCGCCGCTGCGCGAGTGCGGCGTCGAACCGATCGTGCCGACGCGCTTTCGCCTCGGCGCCTTGACGCGCCTGGTCGCCGACACCCTCGGCGGGCACAATGACGGCCATGCCTGACGACATGACGGTCGCCCCGACCGCGCCCGATCTCGCGCCCCCTGAATCCTCCGCTGTTGCAACGGCGCCCGCGCGTGGCGGACGGCGAGCCGCACTCGTCCTCGTCGCCCACGGGACGGCGAGCCCACAGGGCCGGCGGGTCGTCCACGATCTCGCCGACGCGGTTCGCGCCGCGCGCCCCGACCTCACCGTCACCGAGGCGTATGTCGACGTGCAGGAGCCGAAGGTCGCGGACGTCGTGGCGCGCTTGGTGCCCGAGTTCGACGAGGTCGTCGCCGTGCCGCTGTTGTTCTGCGGCGGCTACCACGTGCGGGTCGACGTCGCGAAAGCCGTTGCGCCGCACGACAACGCGCGCTCGACGGGCGCGCTCGGCCCGTCGCGACCCATCGCGGAACTGCTCGCGCAGCGCCTCCGCGAGGCAGGCGCGCGTCCCGGCGACGCGATCGTCATGGCCGCCGCCGGGTCCAGCCGCGCCGAGGCCACCGCCGACGCCCGCGCCCAGGCACGTCTGCTCGCTGACGTCTGGGGTACCTCGATCGGCGTGGCCTTCGGCTCGGCTGCCACCCCGTCCGTGCCCGACGCCGTGAGCGCAAACCGCGACCACCCTCACGTCCGTGTCGCCGTCGCGGCGCTGCTGCTCGGCGAGGGGCACTTCCATGACAAGCTGACGCGTTCGGGCGCCGAAATCGTCACCGCGCCGCTGGGCGCATCCCCCCAGATCGTCGAGCAGATCCTCACCCGCTTCGACGAGGAGTGACCTCCAGTCCCCAGGCGCAGCCGGCCCCGCCGGGGGCGAATCGCGCCGTGACACGCATCGAGCGCTGACGGTGGTCGCTGCCGTCGGCTAGGGTCGAAGCAGACATGACCCCTCGAAGCAGGAGCCACTCATGACGTTCGTCATCATCCTTCTCGTCATCATCGTCGCGCTCGTCGTCGCAGCCGTCATGATGTACAACGGCCTCGTCAAGCAGCGCAACACGGTGCAAGAGGCCTGGCACCAGATCGACGTCGAGCTGACGCGTCGTCACGACCTCATCCCGAACCTCGTCGAGACGGTCAAGGCGTACGCGAAGCACGAGGCGGGCACGCTCGACGCCGTCATCCGCGCGCGTGGTGCGGCCGTCAACACGAACGGTTCGCCGGCGCAGGTCGCCGAGGCCGAGGGTGAGCTGAGCCAGGCGCTGGGTCGCCTCATCTCCGTCTCCGAGGCCTACCCCGACCTCAAGTCGAACCAGAACTACCAGCAGCTCATGGGCGAGCTCAGCTCGACCGAGGACCGCATCTCCAACGCGCGCCGCTACTACAACGCGTGCGTCAGCTCGCTCAACTCGAAGGTCGACTCGATCCCGACGAAGTTCATGGCCGGCCCCGCGGGCGTGACGAAGGCCGAGTACTACGAGGCCGACGAGGCGACGAAGGGTGCCCCGCGCGTCAACATGACGAACGACCAGGCGCCGAACGTGCAGTTCGACGCGCCGCAGAGCCAGCAGCGTCCGTACAACGAGCAGCCGCAACTGCCGCCGTCGCAGATGCCGTACCCGACGCAGAACACCGCGAGTGGCCAGTACCAGGCGCCCGGCCAGGAGGGTTACGGGGTGCCGTACCCCGAGCAGCGCAAGTGAGCCGAGCCCACCTGCGTCGACGCCCCGAATCGCCTGTGCGGTTCGGGGCGTCGTCCGTCGCGTCCCGATGGACGGGCTGGGGCGTGGGCCTGCCCGACGACGCGATGGGTTCGCTCTGGGCAACCTCGGGCGCGTTTCGCTTCCTGACGCTCGCGTACAGCCTCTTCATCCATTCGATGGCGATCTCGCACTACTCGCGCCCCCACCTGGCAAGCGCCCTCATCGCGGTGCAGTGCATCTGGTCCGGCATCGCGGCGTACGCGATGTTCGCGCGCCGCACCTGGCGACCTGTGCTCGTCGGGCTCGACCAGGTCGTCACGCTCGCGCTCGTCTACTCGACGTGGATCGTCGCACCCGAGAGCTGGTGGGATCACAACCAGAGCCTGCCGACGACGATGTGGGTGACGAACGCCGTGCTCACCGCCGGGATGATGTGGGGTGTCGGCGCAGGTTTCGCGAGCGCCGTCGTCCTGGGGCTCGCGTGCCTGCACGTCGGCGGAGATCTGTCGTGGCTCGAACGTTCACCGACGCTGCCCATTCTCGTCAGTGCGGGCATCGCCGCGGGGGTGGCGAGCCACGGTGTGCAGCGCGCCCACGAGCAGTTGACGAGGGCGCTCGAGCTGCGCGCCCGGGCCGCGGAGCGCGAACGGCTCGCCCGGCAGGTGCACGACGGAGTGCTGCAGGTGCTCGCCTTGACCGCGCGCGAAGGGGAGCGCGCGGGTGGTGAGTTCGCGCGTGTCGGGCAGCTCGCCGCCGAGCAGGAGCAGGCTCTACGCCACCTCATCGCGGACGGCGACGACAGCGCGCGCCGCGACGGCACGTGGGCGGGCAACGCGGGGGCAGTGCGTCTTAATGGTCTCGCCGGGGGAGTCGCCTCCAGCCTGCGTGATGCGGGTCAGAACGGGGTGGCGCGGGGTGGGGGAGCTCTCGACGCCGGCATAGAGGCGTCGTCGGTGGACGCGCCGGCGCGGGGTGCTGCCCGCCGGTCTGACGCGCCTGACCCGACGGATCTGCGCCAGGTGCTGCTCGCCCTCGAGAGCCGTCGGTGCCACGTCAGCGCCGGAGCCGAGGCGGTGACGCTGCGCCCCGACGTCGTCGCCGAGATCACCGCGGCGGTGCGGCAAGCCCTGACGAACACCGATTTGCACGCCGGGCGTGGTGGCGCACCCGCGACCTCGTACGTCCTGCTCGAGGATCTCGGCGATGAGGTCGTCGTCACCGTCCGTGACGACGGCGTGGGCATGTCGCCGGAACGGCCGGCGCAGGCACGCGCCGAAGGGCGACTGGGCGTCAGCGGATCGATCGTCGGACGCATCGAGGCGATCGGCGGACGCGCGCATCTCACCACCGCGCCGGGCGAGGGCGTCGAGTGGGAGTTCACGGTGCCGCGCTGAGGCGCGGCAAGCGGCCTCGATCATGATCGTGTCGCGCGACGGGCGTTCTCATCCGCCGCAGCAGTGGAGCGCCGCAGCGCCACGGTGGCTCGCGATCTTGGCGTCCGCGACAATGTCGTCATGAATGACTCGTCCCGTGAGCCCCAGGCCCGCGTCATGATCGTCGACGATCATCCGATGTGGCGTGACGCCGTCGAACGCGACCTCGTCGCGCGCGGCTACGACGTCGTCGCCACCGCCGGGTCCGTGCGCGAGGCCGTCGATCGCGCTCGCGCGACGCGCCCCGACCTGGTCCTCATGGACATGAATCTGCCCGACGGCAACGGTGCCGACGCGACGTCCGCCATCATGCTGACGCTCGCCGAGGTCAAGGTGCTCGTGCTGTCGGCGTCGTCGGCGCGCAGCGACGTGCTCGACGCCGTAAAGGTTGGCGCGTCGGGCTACCTGCTCAAGAGTGCCAGCGCCGCCGAACTTGTCGACGCGGTCGAGGCGACGCTGCGCGGAGACGCGGTGTTCACCCCCGAACTCGCCGGGCTGGTGCTCGCGCACCTGCGTGGCCGCGTCGACACCACGGACGACCCGGCGAGCGCCCTGACGCCCCGCGAGAGCGAGGTGCTGCGCATGGTTGCGAAGGGGCTCGCGTCGAAGCAGATCGCCTCGCGGCTCGGCCTCAGCAGCCGCACCGTCGACAACCACGTCGCCGCGACGCTGCGCAAGCTGCACCTTGCCAACCGCGTCGAACTGACGCGGTTCGCTCTCGAGAACGGCCTCGACTGACGTTCGCCGCACCTGCGTGGGCAGGGGCGCCCTGAGCACTCACTCGCGTCCATTACTCACGTCGTCTGAGTAGTCCTGCTCAGGCGCCGAAGCCGACGGCCGACGAGGCTCGAAGGCATGAATGAGAACCAGCCCTCGAACTCCTTCGACCCGTCCCGCCCGGTGCCGCCCTACGGTCCGTCGTACCCCGGACGCCCTGCCTTCGACGCTCCTGACGGCCACTCGACGCCGCCGCCACCATTCATGGGGGCGACGCCGAACAGTGGTCATCGGCAAGGCCAGTACAGCGGTGCCGCTCCCGGTCAGGCTCCCCGTGACGGGCGCTCTGGTGCAGGACCGGCACCCGCATTTCCCGGTTCGCTCGCGTTCATCCCGCCGCCACCTCCCGAACTGAAGCCTCGACGGTTCGACAACCAGCAGATCGTCGCGATGCTGCTGGCGGCCGCGGGCGTCGTCGTCACGCTCGTCGGGGTCGTGCTCCTGCTCGTCATGGCGGCGCGTGAAGGCATCCTGACGCCGCCGGTCCGCGTCGTCGGTGGCGCCGCGGGTTCGGCGGCTCTCGCCGCGGCCGCGTCGTGGGTGCGCCGTCGACCGGGTGGCCAGATCGGCTCCATCGCGCTGCTCGCGACGGCAGCGTCCGCGGCGTACTTCGACGTCATCGCCGTCACCCGCCTCTACGCGTGGGTGCCGTTGAGTGTCGGCCTCGCGATGGCGTTCGTCGTCGCGGCAGCCGCGTTCCTGCTCGCGATGCGCTGGGACGAGAAATGGCTCGCCATCGCGATCATGGTCGCGGTCTGCGTGTTCGCGCCCTTCTTGACGCAGGGCCCCGGCCTCGCGCTCGTCGCGTTCCTGTTCGTCATCCAGCTCGTCGGCGTCGCACCCGAGCCGACGCGTCGCTGGGACGAGCTCGGCCTCGCGCGGACCGTCCCCGTCGTGCTCGCCGCGACGTTCTGGATCGACCTCGACCACAGCGTCCAGGTGCCCGTCATGATCGGCCTCATCGCCCTCACCGCGGTGACGACGACGCTGCTCACCGCGACGGTTCGTCCCGACGCGCGCTGGGGTGCGGCCGCCTACGTCAGCGCCTGGCTGCCGATGTGGGTCTTCATGATCCGCGCCGACCGTTCGACGTGGACGCTGCTGGCCCTCGGGGCGACGTTCGTCGCGGCACTGACGTGGTGGGCCCTGCGGCACGCGGGGCGCGAGCTGCGCCTGGGCGCGCTCGTCGTCACCGTCATCAACGCGCTGACGTTGGCCTTCGCCATGACGACCGGGCCGTGGCTCGCCCTACCGTTCCTCGCCGCTGCGCTCGTGCTGTTCGCCGCGCAGGGCATGACGCGTCGGCGCATCGACGGTCAGTTGGCCCTCGGAGCGCTGGGTCTCGCCGCCGTCGCGCAGCAGGTGGCCTCTCCCACGATCGACCTGTTCTACCGGGGGCGTGCCGCTGAACTGCCGGCATCCGTCGCGGTGAGCGGGCTGCTCATGCTCACGGTGGCCGCCGTCGCGACCTGGTCGGTCCGGGGCCGGGCGATGCCCGCGCCGCACGTCCAGATGACGCTCGTCGGTGCCGGCTTCATCGGTCTGCTGGGCTTCGCGATGTCGCTGATCACCTGCCTGGGTCGCACGCCGTCGGGCTTCTTCCTCGTGCACCTCGTCATCACCGTCGGCACGATGGCGCTCGCCGCTCTCGTGCTCGTCGCCGGCCTGACGCGGCCGCGCCACCTGTCGGCGTCGATGGCGTGGGGTCTCGCGCTGCTCGGCTGTGCCCTTCTCAAGTTGCTCATGTTCGATCTCGCCTACATGGGCGCGATGACGCGGGCCATGACGTGCGTCGTCGCAGGCCTCGTCCTGCTCGCGGCCGGCACCACGTACGCCCGCACCTACGCGCTGGCCTCGAAGGAGGCGAAGCAGCCGAAGGCATCGTCGGAGCCGCATCAGGAGCGTCACGTCTGACATGAGCCAAACGCGCACCGGTGACGGGTGGGGCGGACTCCACCCGTCACCGGTGCGCGCGCGTCGTTCATGCGGCGCGCCACCCCTCGAGACCCAGCCATGTCGCCATCGTCGTGAGCTCGTCGCTCAAGGCGTCCGCGGCGCCTGGGTGTGCGGCGGGGGCGCCCGGCTCCCAGTGGATCGCGTGAGCGCGCAACACCCCGGCGGCGCGGTCGGCCTTCAGGTCGACGCGCGCGACGAGGCGCTCGCCGAACAGGAACGGCAGGACGTAGTAGCCGTACTGACGCTTCGCGGCGGGGGTGTAGATCTCGAGGCGGTAGCGGAAGTTCCACAGTGCCTCGGTGCGTTCGCGCTGCCAGATGAGTGAGTCGAACGGCGACAACAGCGCGGCCGTCTCGATGCGGCGAGGGTTCTTTGCATCGACGTGGCGCCATGCGGGTTTGTCGAAGCATTCGACGTCGACGGGTTCGAGTTCGCCCGCCGACACCAGGTGCTCGATCGCCGGGCGCACCTGCGCGCCCTTGAGCCGGAAGTAATCCCTTAGACACAGCTCGGTGCCGACCCCGTGCGCCATCGCGCCGCGCCGCACGAGTTCGACGACGTCGTCGAAGTAGGCGACGTCGCTGCCCGCAGGGGCGTCGATCAGGGAGGTCGGTGAGAAGAACTCCTCGGCCAGCGCGGCGTCGGCGATCTGGTTCGGCAGGACGCGCTCGAGGCTCGCGTAGCGACGTTCGAACTGCGGCGTTCGTCCGGCCGAGGTGATGCGGCCGGCCCAGAACAGGTGCTCCAGAGCTGCCTTGACGAGCGACCAGTTCCAGCCCCAGTGGTCGTTGTTCAGCTGCTCGTCGTGTTCGAGCGCGACCTCGATCTCGCGGGCTGTGGCGGGCGGGTGCGTCGTGACGTGGGCGTGGACGCGTTCGACGAGGTCGGGGTGCTCGGCTGCGACGCGACGCATGCCACCCCAGGCGTCCTCATGGGCGCGCGCCATGCGGTGACGCAGCAGCGGCCACACCTGCGGCGTCACGAGACTGGCCTCGTGCGCCCAATACTCGACGAGACGACGTGGCGCGCGGTCCCGAAGCGCGTCCAGGTCGCGGTGCGCATACGGGCCGAGGCGGCTGAAGAAGGGGAGGTAGTGGCTGCGCGTGAGGACGTTGACGCTGTCGATCTGCACGACCTGCAGGCGCGCGGCGGTCGCCGTCAGGTGGCGTGTCGTGACGCTCTCGGGGCGTGCCTTCGCGAACCCCTGGGCGGCCAACGCGATGCGGCGTGCCTGCGCGGTGCTGAGGCGTCGCGGACTGCGGTTCGTCATGTCGCCGACAGTAGTGGGCGGCCCCGACAACCCCGTCGGCTCGGGGTTTTCCGGCCCCGTGACGGCGTGGCGACGCGCCGACGTCCGGGCAGCACTCGGCACCTGGCGGGCGGCGCCGAAGGCCTGGAATGACGGGGTTGTCGCCGGCGCGCGGTAGCGTTCGCGCCATGGACGACGTGCACGAGGAGAGTTTCTCGACCGCGCTGCTGGCGCGCGGCAAACGGCTCGCGATCGTCGGCGCTGCGCTGCTGTGGGTGGCCTCGCCACTGCTCATCGGCGCGTGGGTGACGGTAGCCGTCAAGCTCGCTGACCGGGGGCATGTCGGCGCGCTGCTCCATGCCGCCATGGTGGTGTGGGCGCTGGTCTGTCTCGTCGTCCTGCTGGCCGGGTTCGCGATGCTGCTCGGCGGGGTGTTCTTCTGGTGGCGCTCGCGCGCCGTCACGCAGCCGCCGACCGCCCGCCGTGCGTCGGCGGGCGATGCGGCGTCGCGCTCGGCCCGCGCCGACATGCTGCGGCAGATGCAGCAGCAACTACGCGAGGACGAGGCCCGTCGCGGCGACGGTGCACACGAGCGCGGCGGCGGCTCGGATGACGCCGGCATCGAGGTCGCCGAGCCGAGCGTGGAACGCGTCGAGGCCGACGATTCGGAGGCGCCGCACACGCGCCGGTAAACTCGAAAAGTTAGTGTTCGACGGGGTGCCGCACGCGCGAGCCATCCCACCCGAGGTCGCCCGCCGGCCTCATGAGCAAAGAGGTGCGACGTGCCGGTCGGCAAGGTCAAGTTCTACAGCGCCGAGAAGGGCTTCGGCTTCGTCTCCGGGGACGACGGCGTCGACGTCTTCGTCCCCGCGAGTGCGCTGCCTGCCGGGGTGAGCCAGCTGCGGGGCGGAATGCGCATCGAGTACAGCGTCGTCGACGGGCGCAAGGGCGCGCAGGCGATGCACGTCCAGGTGCTCGACGCGCCGCCGTCGATCGCCGAGCGCAAGCGCAAGCCCGCTGAGCAGATGAGCGTTATCGTCGAAGACGTGATCCGTCTGCTCGACGACCTGTCCTCCGGGTTGCAGAAGGGGCGTTACCCCGACCGCAGCCATTCGAACAAGATCGCGACGGTGCTGCGCGCCGTGGCCGACGACCTCGAGGTCTGATCATGTCTGACGTCCCCTCCGTGCCCTCCGCGGCGAGCGAACCCGTCGAGCCGGCGCCCGCGTCGTCACCGAAGGCTCGCCGCGTCAAGGTGGTGAAGAACGACGCCGTACTCGCCGCTGACGCCGCACGCGACATGGCGCGCGCCGCCGTCGTCGAGATCGCCTACCGCGACACGGTCGGTGAGCACGTGCGCTTCGAGATGAACTCGGAGCGACTCGGCACGCACTACTTCGCGAGCCTGGCCAAGGGCTACCCCGACTGGCAGTGGGCCGTCTCCGTGGCCCGCGCGCCCCGCGCGAAGGTCGCCACCGTGTGCGAGACGAATCTCGTGCCGACGGCGTCGTCGATCCTCGCGCCCGAGTGGGTGCCCTGGGCTGACCGGCTCGCCCCGGGGGACCTGAGCGCCGGCGACGTGCTGCCGTACAAGGAGGACGACCCGCGCCTCGAAGGCGGGTTCGAGGCAACCGGCAACGAGGACGTCGACCAGGTCGCCATCTTCGAGCTCGGCCTCGGCCGCGCGCGCGTGCTCTCGGCAGAGGGGCGCGACGAGGCGGCTCAGCGCTGGTACGACGGAGAGAACGGGCCGTCGTCCGACATCGCCCGCAAGGCTCCCGCGCCGTGCGCGACGTGTGGCTACTTCCTGCCGATGGCGGGTGTGCTGCGTCAGCAGTTCGGTGTCTGTGCCAATGATTGGTCGCCCGCCGACGGCAAGGTCGTCGCCCTCGACTTCGGGTGCGGCGCCCATTCCGAGGCCGACATGGAAGCTCCGCAGGCGCACGACCATCAGGACGCGCCGGTGCTCGACGAACTTGACGTCGACCTGGAGGTCTCGGGCGGCGGCAAGGGTGCGCGCGAGAACACCGAGCAGGAGAACACCGAGCACGACGAGGCCTGAGGCAGCGAACATACGGCGAGGGCCGCCCACCACGTGGTGGGCGGCCCTCGCCGCATGATCGACACCTCAGCTGACGCCGAGGATCTGCTTGACCGGTTCGATCCCGAAGTAGACGAGGAAGAAGAACCCGACGACGTACATGAGTGGGTGCACGTCCTTCGCCTTGCCCTTGACCAGCTTGATCAGGATGAAGCTGATGAACCCGGCGCCGATGCCGACGGCGATCGAGTAGGTGAAGGGCATGAGCGCCATCGTCAGGAAGGCGGGCAGGCCGATCTCCATGTCCTTCCAGTCGATGTCGTTCGCCTGCGTCATCATGAGGTAGCCGACGATGACGAGGGCAGGCGCGGCGGCCTCCGAAGGCACCATCTCGACGAGCGGGGCCAGGAACGTCGTGAGCAGGAAGCACACGCCGGTGACGATGGAGGCGAGGCCGGTTCGCGCACCCTCGCCGACGCCGGACGCCGATTCGATGAAGGCCGTGTTGGAGCTGATGGAGCCGGCGCCGCCGGCCATCGCGGCCACGGAGTCGACGATCATGATGCGTTCGGAGTGCTCGGGCACACCATCCTCGTCGAGCAGGTCTCCCTCGGCGCCGACGGCGTACATCGCGCCCATGAGGTCGAAGAAGGCGCCGAGCACGAGCGTGAAGATGATGAGGATCGTGGAGATGGTGCCGATCTTGCCGAAGGCACCGAACAGCGAGAAGTCGCCGATGATCGAGAAGTTCGGCTGCGAGACGAACGAGTCGGGCACCTGCGGCACGGTGAGGGACCACCCTCCCGGGTTCACGACGTCCCCCTTGGCGTTCGTCTTGCTGCCGATGTTGCCGACCGTCTCGGCGATGACGGCGAGCGTCGTCGCACCGAGGATGCCGACGAGCATGGCGCCTTTCACCTTGCGGGCCATCATCGCGGCGATGCCGAGCACGCCGATGATGAAGATGAGCACCGGCCAGCCCTGCAGCGTGCCGCTCGGGCCAAGTTGGAGGAAGCCGCCGCCGGCGGAGTTGAAACCCGCGTCGTGGAGGGCGACGAGGCAGATGAACAGCCCGATGCCGACGCTGATGGCCGTCTTCAACGAGTGCGGAATCGCCGCGAACAGTGCCTTGCGAAAACCGGAGATGACGAGCAGGAAGATGATGAAGCCCTCGATGACGACGAGCCCCATGGCGTCAGGCCAGGTCATGCCCGGCAACTTCGCCACGGAGTAGGCGACGAATGCGTTGAGACCGAGGCCGGTCGCGATGGCCAGGGGGAACTTGGCGATCGCGCCCATGAAGATCGTCATCACACCAGCGACGAGGGCCGTCACGGATGCCACGAGGGTGAGGTTCGGCGACGTTCCGCCACCGATGTAATGGCCCGTCGAGTCCGGCACCGTGCCGATGATGATGGGGTTGAGGACGACGATGTACGCCATCGTGAAGAAGGTGACGAGGCCACCGCGGATCTCCCGTCCGACGGTGGAACCGCGTTCGCTGATCTTGAAGTAGCGATCCAGGGCGTTCGCGGGCGGCCCGGGGGCGGGGGCCGAAGTGACTGTGCTCGACATGGCGCACATCGTATTTGGCGCCCGTGTGCGCCGGGAAACGTGCTCAGCGGGTGGTCGTCGCCGCCTCGTCGGGTGCGCGCCCATGACCGGGCCCGTGAGTGACGTCTGCCGTCCCTTCGCCCCGCTCAGCAGAGGCGCGCCGCCGGGTCTGAGGGCGCCGGCGCCGAGCTCGGCTGTCGGTGCTTCGCCGCCCGTCAGGGGCGCGTCAACTAGGCTGTGGCGGTGAGCCCAGACCAGCGTCAGCCGAAGCGCGCGCCGCGTGCTGACGGTGCGACGCCCCGCTCGATCGAGCGCGCCCGCGAGATGCGGGAGCGCGCCGAGCACTCGATGTCCTACGAAGCTGGCGTCGTGCTCCCCCCCGAGGGCCAGGCGCGACTCGAGGAATCGCCGTACGAGAAGTTGTTCACCGGCGGCGACACCGTCATTCCGAAGCCGCAGCCGCTGCACGTCGACACACCCAAGGTGATCCTCGTCGGCGTCGCGTGCTGGGTCGTCATGCTCGTCGTGACGCTTCTCGTGCCCGCCCTGCACACGGGCGAGCGTGACTGGTGGCCGTGGACGTGCGTCGCGGGCGCCGTCCTCGGACTCATGGGCTGGGCCTACGTGCGTCGCGGACGTGGCAACGCCGAAGCTGCGTGAGCTCTCGCGGATGGCGTCTTTCGCACTTCGGCCGAGACCGCGGTCGTCCTGCAGTAGCCGCAGCGCGACGTGGGCATCGAGCAGGATGCTCATCGCCCGGCGCCGAACAGCGCCCCGACGAGCGTGTCGATCTCATCGCCGAAGGCGTCGTCCGCCGTCGTCCACGACGCATCGAGTGTGCCGAACCTGACGGGCTCGGCGACATGCGGGACGAGGTCGACGATGGGCCGCCCCGCCTTGGCGATGGTGATCGACTCGCCGGCCCCGACCCTGGCAAGCAGCCGGGAAAGGTGAGTCTTCGCCTCGTGGATGTTGACCGTCGTCATGTGGTTGGTCTGCTGAACCAAGCTGTGCGGGGAAGGGCTCAGATGTCGCTCTCGTCGACGATGCGGTAGGCGTAGCCCTGCTCGGCGAGGAAGCGCTGACGGTGCGCGGCGAAGTCGGCGTCGACGGTGTCGCGCGTGACGATCGAGTAGAAGTGCGCGGTGCGTCCGTCGGCCTTCGGGCGCAGGACGCGACCGAGGCGCTGGGCCTCCTCCTGACGCGAGCCGAAGGTTCCGGAGATCTGGACGGCGACGCTCGCCTCCGGCAGGTCGATCGAGAAGTTCGCGACCTTCGACACGACGAGCTTGGTGATCTCGCCGTCACGGAACTGCTGGAACAGCTTCTGCCGCACCGCAACCGACGTCTCACCGGTGATGAGGTCGGCGTTCAGGCGTCCCGCGACGGTCTCGAGCTGGTCGAGATACTGGCCGATGACGAGGGTCGGTTCGCCGTCATGCTTGGCGACGATGCGTTCGACGACCGGATCCTTGACCGTCGCGCACGAGGCGAAGCGGTAGCGCTCGTCGGGTTCGCTCGTCGCATAGGCCATGCGGTCGGAGTCGGAGAGCCCGACGCGCACCTCGACGCAATCGGCGGGCGCGATGTAACCCTGGCTCTCGATGTCCTTCCAGGGTGCGTCGTAGCGCTTCGGGCCGATGAGGGAGAACACGTCGTCCTCGCGGTTGTCCTCACGCACGAGCGTCGCCGTCAGGCCGAGACGTCGACGGGCCTGCAGGTCGGCCGTCATGCGGAAGATGGGCGCCGGGAGCAGATGCACCTCGTCGTAGACGACGAGGCCCCAGTCGCGCGCGTCGAGCAGCTCGAGGTGCGGGTAGACGCCCTTTCGCTTGAGCGTGAGCACCTGGTACGTCGCGATCGTGACGGGGCGGATTTCCTTGCGCGCACCGGAGTACTCGCCGATCTCGTCCTCCGTCAGCGTCGTGCGCTTGAGCAGCTCATCGCGCCACTGACGGGCCGAGACCGTGTTCGTCACGAGGATGAGGGTCGTCGCCTTGGCCTTCGCCATGGCACCGGCGCCGACGAGCGTCTTGCCGGCGCCACAGGGCAGGACGACGACGCCGCTGCCGCCGTCCCAGAACCCGTCGACGGCCTGACGCTGGTAGGGGCGCAGCTCCCAGCCGTCGGTGTCGAGGTCGATGGGGTGGGCCTCACCGTCGACGAAACCCGCACGGTCCTCGGCCGGCCAGCCGACCTTGATGAGCTCCTGCTTGATCGCGCCACGCTCACTTGGGTGGACGGCGACGGTGAAGTCGTCGAGGCGCTCGCCGACGAGTGGCTTGATCTTCTTGTGCCGCAGCACCTCTTCGAGCACGGGCTTGTCGGTGGAGTGCAGGACGAGCTGGTCGCCGTCCTTCTCGAGGACGAGACGGCCGTAACGATCCATCGTCTCGGCGACGTCGAGCAGCAGCGGTTGCGGCACGGGGAAACGGCTGTGCGTGATGAGGGCGTCGACGACCGTCTCGGCGTCGAGGCCTGCAGCGCGGGCGTTCCACAGGCCGAGCGGCGTGACGCGATACGTGTGAACGTGCTCGGGGGCGCGTTCGAGCTCGGCGAACGGAGCGATGGCGCGACGCGCCGCCTCGGCGTCCTCGTGATCGACCTCGAGCAGGATCGTCCGATCGCTCTGCACGATGAGTGCGCCGTTGTTCACGCGTTGCCTCTCGGTGGGGTCTGCGGCATCGACAGGTGCCGCGTTCAGGGTAACGGGCGCCAGCGACGGGGCATTCCGACCGGGGTGAGCACCGAGACGGCCGATGTTGTGTCATGAACGCGTGAGATAGCGCGCGTTCATGACACAACATCGGCGCCGCCCGTCATCGAGTGGGCCGTGACGCGATCTCCGTTACCGATGCGTTATTGAGCATTGCTCAACAAGTGACGAGTGGGGCTCTAGGGTGTGCTTCAGATCACATGAAAATGTCATCTCCCGTCGAGCAGGAGGCCCCCCGTGACTGCTGTATCCGCACCTGACGTCGCCATCGATCCGAAGCGCCGCAAGCGGCTGCTCGCCGCCAGCCTGCTGAGCAGTTCGATCGAGTGGTACGACTTCTTCATCTTCGGGACCGCAGCAGCGCTGGTGTTCCCTCATGTGTTCTTTCCCGACAGCTCCGCCTTGACCGGAACCCTCCTGTCGTTCGGGACGTTCTGGGCGGCCTTTCTTGCCCGCCCACTAGGTGGCGTGCTCGCCGGCCACTACGGCGACAAGTACGGGCGCAAGCGCGTCGTCGTGATCTGCGTCCTGGCCATGGGAGGGGCGACGTTCCTCATCGGCCTCCTGCCCTCTGCCGCGACGATCGGCGTCCTCGCGCCCGTCGTCCTCGTGACCCTCAGGTTCGTCCAGGGCCTTGCGGCCGGTGGTCAATGGGGCGGCATCATCCTGCTCCTGACGGAATCCGAGGGGCCGAAACGCCGCGGCTTCGCCGGCACCTTCGGTCAGATGGGCGTCCCGATCGGCGTGTTGCTCGGCAACCTCATCTTTCTCGTCGTGTCGCAGAGCGTCTCCAAGGCTGACTTCGTCTCGTGGGGTTGGCGCATCCCGTTCCTGCTGAGCGTCGTCCTGTTCCCCCTCGGGTTGTACATCCACAACAAGGTCGAGGACTCGCCGGAGTTCAAGGAGCTGCAGGCGCGTTCCGCCGAGCGGATGAACGACGCCCCTGCTCAGGCGCCCGCGCTCGACGTGGTCCGCAAGGCGTGGAAACGCATTCTGCTCGGTTGCCTCACGATGGGGGCGACGAATTCGATGTTCTACGTCGGCATCGTCGGTTCCCTGAGCTACGCCTCGAGCGAGCTCGGGATGAAACGAGAGAGTCTCCTGCTCGTCACTCTTGTGCTCTCGGCGCTCAACATCCCCATGATCTTGTGGTCGGGCGCACTCTCGGACCGGATCGGACGGAAACCCGTCGTGTTCTGGTCAGCCATCGGCCTCGCAGTCGTCATCTTTCCCTACTTCGCTCTGCTCGGGACGAAGAGCATCGCGATGTTCGCCATCGGGGCTTTTCTCACGAGCTTCTTCCAGTCGACGATCTACGGCCCGCTCGCTGCCTATCTTGCAGAGATCTTTCACCCGTCGATGCGGTACTCGGGCATGTCGCTGGCGTATCAGTTGGCCGCCATCGCACTGGCCGGCCCGACCCCGATGATCATGGCCTCCGTCATCGACAGAACGGGCAGCACGCACGGGATCGCCGCCTACATGGTGGTGCTCAGCGTCCTGACGGCCGTCGGGGCCTGGCTGCTGCCGGAGACGAACCCCAAGTCAGTTCGCGACGACCCGTCGGCGGTGCCCGGGGTGGGTCTCAACGATGCTGTCTGAGCTCGCGCGGTGAGCTGCGGATGACGGTTGTCGGTGCGAGGTGTTTGGATGGACATCAGCTGAGAAGTCCTCGACCTCCACGAAATCTGAGGTGTTCGCATGACCCGCAAGTCCGGCCTCGACGTCGACACGTTCGACGCGTCCGTCCGCCCCCAGGACGACCTGTTCGCCTACGTCAACAACACGTGGGTTCGCGAGCACCCCATCCCCGACGACAAGTCGCGCTACGGCGCGTTCGACCGCCTTCGTGAGAAGAGCGAGGCGGCGATGCGCGTCATCATCGAGGAGGCAGCGCAGAAGGCGGAGGACGCCGAGAACGGCAACCCGGCCGAGGGCTTCGGCCCGGCCACGCAGAAGGTCGGCGACCTGTACCGCTCGTTCATGGACACCGAGCGCATCAACCGTCTCGGCGTCTCGCCGATCGCGGAGGATCTCGCCGCCATCGACGGGCTGACGAGCGAGCACGATCTGCTCATGCTCCTCGGCCACCTCGAGCGCTACGGCATGGGCGGTCTGTTCGGTTTCTACGTCAGCGCCGACGCGAAGAACAGCGACGAGTACATCGTCTACATCGGCCAGAGCGGCCTCGGGCTGCCCGACGAGGCCTACTACCGCGAGGCGCAGTACGCCGAGATCCGCGCCGCCTACCAGGAGCACATGGTGCGGCTGCTCGAACTCGCGGGTGTCTCCACGCCGGAGGCCGTCGCCGACCGCGCTTACGCCCTCGAGGTCGACCTCGCGAAGCACCACTGGGACAACGTCTCGACGCGCGACGCCATCAAGACCTACAACCGCTACACGCTCGACGAGCTGCGCGACGTGCTCGGCGCGTTCGATCTCGACGCGTGGATGGAGGGCCAGGTCGTGCCGGACGGCGCGTTCGCGAACGTCGTCGTCGGGGAGCCGAGCTACCTCGAGGGGCTCGCGGAACTGTTCGCCACCCGTCCGCTCGAGGATTGGAAGGCATGGATGACGTGGCACCTCGTCACCTCCTTCGCGAACTACCTCGGCGACGCCGTGGTCGAGGAGCGCTTCGACTTCGCCGGCCGCACCCTGTCGGGCACGCCGCAGCTGCGTGAGCGCTGGAAGCGCGGCGTCGGCCTCGTCGAGGGCGTCCTCGGCGAGGAGGCCGGCAAGCTGTACGTCGAGCGTCACTTCCCGCCGGAGGCGAAGGGGCGGATGCAGGAACTCGTCGGCAACCTCGTCGAGGCGTTCCGTCGCAGTTTCCGCGAATCGACGTGGATGAGCCCCGAGACGCAGGTCAAGGCGCTCGAGAAGCTCGACGCGTTCACGCCCAAGATCGGATACCCCGACGAGTGGCGCGACTACTCCGACCTGCAGATCGTCGCCGACGACCTCGTCGGCAACATCAAGCGTTCCGCGTCATTCGAGACCGACTACCAGCTGGCCAAGATCGGGCAGCCCATCGACCGCAACGAGTGGCTCATGAGCCCGCAGACGGTCAACGCCTACTACCACCCGATGATGAACGAGATCGTCTTCCCGGCCGCCATCCTGCAGCCGCCGTTCTTCGACGTCGACGCGGACGACGCCGTCAACTACGGCGGCATCGGCGCCGTCATCGGACACGAACTCGGCCACGGCTTCGACGACCAGGGCTCGCGCTTCAACGGAGACGGTGAACTCGTCGACTGGTGGACCGAAGGCGACCGCGAGCGCTTCGACGCCCTGTCGGCCAAGCTCATCGCGCAGTTCTCCGAGCTCGAGACGCGCGACGCCCCCGGCCTCAAGGTGAACGGTGGCCTGACGGTCGGTGAGAACATCGGCGACCTCGGCGGACTGACGATCGGGTACAAGGCGTACACGATCGCCTGCGAGGACGCTCCGGCACCGGAGCTCGACGGTTTCACGGGCGCGCAGCGCTTCTTCCTCGGCTGGGCTCAGGTGTGGAGCGGCACCGCTCGCGAGGCCGAGGCGAAGCGTCTGCTCGCCACCGACCCGCACTCGCCGATGGACGTGCGCGCCAACGCAGCCCGCAACCTCACCGAGTTCGTCGAGGCGTTCGACGTCAGGGCCGGCGACGGCATGTGGGTCGACGAGGACGAGCGCGTGCGCATCTTCTGAGGCACCTTCCGAGGCCCTGAACGGCCACCAGACGGATCGTTCTTCCGGCGGCGGGCGCGGTGCGGTGGGATGGGGCTCATGACCCCACGCCACATCGCGCTCGCGCTGCTCGTCGTTCTCATCTGGGGGCTCAACTTCGTCGTCATCCACGAGGGGCTGGCCGGCATGCCGCCGCTGCTGTTCGTGGCGATCCGGTTCGCGTGCATCCTGCCGATCATGGCGTTCGTGCCGCGCCCGCAGGTCGCGTGGCGCGACCTCGCACTCGTCGGGCTGCTCATGTCGGCCGGGCAGTTCGGGTTTCTGTACTCGGCGATGGCAGCGGGTCTGGCCTCCGGGCTGGCCTCGCTGATCCTGCAGGCTCAGGCGCTGTTCACCGTCGTCATCGCCGCGGCCGTCCTGGGGGGAGCGGCGGCGACCCATCCCACTCATGGGCATGGGCATCGCCGTGGGTGGGCTCGTCGTCGTGGCCCTCGGACGCTCGGGGGCGACACCGCTCGTCGGCGTCCTGCTGTGTCTCGCGGGAGCGCTGAGCTGGGGTGCCGGTAACGTCGCCTCGCGACGCTGCGCGGAGCGTCAGGCCTCGGTTTGACGGTGTGGGGCAGCCTGTTCGTCCCGCTGCCTATGCTGGTGTTGTCGCTGCTCAGCGACGGCCCGGGCGCTGTCGGTGACGCGCTCACGCACTTCGGCGGCGCGGCGATCGCGTCGACGGCGTACACCGTCATCCTTGCGAGCCTCGTTGGCTACACGATCTGGAACGGGCTCATGGGCATCTATCCGGCATCGAACGTCGCCCCGTTCACGCTGCTCGTCCCCGTCGTCGGCTTCCTCGCCGGCTGGGTCTTCCTCGGCGAACGCACCAACGCTGCCGCGTTCGTCGGCGGCGCGCTCCTGCTCGTTGACGTGGCCGTCATCGTGCTCGGCCCGCGCGCTGACGCGGCTGGGCGCCCGCCGTCAGAGCTCGAAGCGCTCGAGCGTGACGCCGTCCGCGCCGTAGACGAACAGGGCGTGCTGCAGGGTGTCCGCGAGCGCGCGGGGCATCCAGTGGCGCGCATCCGGCCACATCTCGACGTACGGAATCTCGTCCTGACGCACCCACCGGCCGGCGATCTCGTCTGAATCCTGCACCGCGCCGAGGGCATCGGACGCAATGAACACATGCGCCCGCATGTCTTGGGTCAGGTCGTCGTGGGAAAAGCGAAAGTCGAGGACGCCGGCTGGCGCGAGTGTCTGCGCGCGCAGACCCGTCTCCTCCTCGAGCTCGCGGGCGGCCGCCTCCTGCGCGCTCTCACCGGCGTCGATCTTTCCGCCGGGGGCGACGACGCGGCTACGACCGAAGCCGCGCAGCTTTCGCCCGAGCAGCACCTCGTCCGCCCCGTCGCTCGTACGGGTGACAAGGACGAGGCAGGTCTCGAGGGGCGTCGCGGACGTCACGCCGACGCCACGCCCGTGATGCGGTGGATCGAGAACGTCCGCGTCACTGGCGAGGCGTCGCCCAGCTGGCCCGTGACGCGCCCGCCTGTCACGCTCGCGGGGCGGAACAAGCCGCGCTTGATGTCGCCGCCGGCCTCCACGTAGCCGATCCACACGGGAACGCTCTCGGCGGCCGCGTCCTGCAGCAGCGCCAACGTCACCGTCGGATCACAGGACGGAATGCGCTTGTGCGCGTCGTGCTCGCTCGGACGGACGGCGTCCTTCTCGGCGGCCCGTAGACGGCCGGCCAGCTGCTCGGCCTCACCGGCGTCGAGCGTGTGCACCTGGACGGGGGTGGTGCGGCGCGACGGCGTCGGGGCGCGCTCGACGGTGGCGGCGCGCACGACGACCCCGCCATCGGAGGTCTCGGCGACAGGCGCGTGACGATGCTCGCGCAGGACGTCGAGCAGCGTCGCCGCAGGCATCGGGGAGACGCAGACGGTGGGTGCGATGCGGCGCAGCTGCAGCGACGCGAGGCCCGTGTCGGCGACGAGCGCGTCGAGGGCGGCCTCGTCATCGCTGCGCACGTACGAACTGACCGACCCGACGCGCACGTGGCCGTGGCGGCGCGCGACGTCGCCGAGCAGGTATTCGAGAGCCTGCGGGATCGGCGTCATGCTGTGGCGACGCAGCAACTCGAGCGCCTCCGCCGAGGAGACCCCGTGGTCGAGCAGGCGACGCAGACTCGCGTCGCTGAAGCGGAAAACCGTTGCACCACCGCGGGATTCGACGTCGGCGGCGCGACGCATGAACGTGGCGGCCTCTTCCGCCAGCGGGCCGGGCGCGATGGCGGTGAGGTCGCCCTGGAGCATGACCTGATCGACCGGCTCCGGGAGCGCGGTCGACATGGCGGTCGTCACGGCCTCGACATCCGCGGCGGACGACGGGTCGGCCGCGAGCAGCGCACGCCCGGCGCTGGTGAGCGCGCCCCGGCCGAGGACGCCGAGCCATGCCGCTTCGCGCAGGACGACATCAGTGTGGGTGGGCGCCCCGGCAGGCAGGCGGAGCGGTCGGCGCCAACGCAGCAGCGCTTCGACGCCGTCGATCGTGGGGGCGCTGCCCGCCGGGAGGGCGGCGAGGACGTCGAGCACGTCCCGGCGGCGGGCCCGCATGAGCGGCCACGCGGCGTCCTTGCCGAGGACGTTGACGAGCGTCCCGTCGACGCTCTGACCCGCGAGGCCGGGGGCGCGGACGGTGTCACGCCACGCCAGAGCGAGGGCCGTCCAGCGTCGCGCCGGGCTCCAGGTCGTCCATTCGTCGTACAGATCGGTCGGTCGCCACGTCGCGTCGATCTCTCCGTCGGAGGCGAACAGGCCTGCGGCGTGGCCGATCTCGAGGACGAAGGCGGTCAGTTCGCTCGACGCATCGAGCCTCGCGGCGAGACGACGGTGATCGCGGACGGACAGACCACCGGTGCGCAGGACACGCGGCGCCTCCTCATCCCAGGCGGCGGCGACGTCGTCGAGTCGCCACAGCAGATCGAGCACCTCCCCGGCGGCAGCCGTGTCGGCGTCGGCCTGGTCGACGTGACGTGGCTCGGGTTGTGGCGGCGCCCACGGTTCGCGCGACAGCCGGCCGCCGCGCAGGGCGAGGCCCACCTCGCGCGGGATGACGGCGTCGTCACCGTCGAGGGCGACCATGAGCCCGGCGCGGACGAGTTCGTCACGGACGGCGCGCAGGGCGGGCGTCGTGAACGAGGCGCGGGCGCTACCCCAGCGCAGTTGCTCGATGACGGCGCGCGCGCGATCGGTGAGACGTGCTTCGGCGTCGGCGACCTCGTCGGGGGTGGTCGTGGGCGAGAGCGCGAGGGTGCTCGGATGCGTCACCAGCTCGGCGGTCGAACGTCCCAATCCTGCTGGGTGCGTGAGGATCTCACCGACCGCGCGAGCCGTTCGCCAGCCGTCGGAAGCGCGCCAGACGAGCGCCTTCGCCCAGAGCTCCCGGATCCCCTGTTCGACGGCCTTCTTCGACGCGCCGAGCGCGGCCGCGGCGCCGTCAGCACCGACGACGAGGAGGGCTTCGACGAGGCGCAGCGCGCCGCCGTCGAGATGTTCGAGCGCACGCTGGACGCTGGCGCGCGTCGCGGCGCGAGCCGCGAGGGAAGTGATGTCCGCCGGCGCCGGTCGCGTGAGGTCGGGGCGCGCGAGCAGGAGGGCCGCGAGCTCGTCGTCGCTGCGGGCCCTCAGATCATCGGCAAAACTGCGCGCGGCTCTGGGCACCCGCACCACGGTAGTCGGCGGCGCGGCCGGGGGCACCTCGACATCCGGTGAAGACGTCTGTGGCGAGACGGCAGAGCGCACCATGGACGTCGGCTGGGTGGGCGGGGGCTCGAGTGCGCGGTATGACGGCCTGCTGAATATGAGCGAAATTCGCACATGCGGACAGGAATCGCGGATGTGGACGTGGATCGCGAAGGTGCGGAAGCTGTCAACCTGATTGGAGTCACGTGGGGTTGAGTTGGGTGATTTCG
>NZ_LSJT01000122.1:0-2807 GCF_001556795.1 Dermacoccus sp. CCH2-D9 | reverse complement strand
GGTCGGGGGTTCGGTCGGGGCGTCAGGAGGCGGAGGTGATCTGGGCGCCGTGGGGAGTGGAGGCGGCGAGGACGTAGTCGTCCGCGAGGTCACCGGCAGCGAGCACGTTGCGCAGCGCGACGGCGTCCTTGCGGCTCGCCATGAGGAACGCCACCGTCGGGCCCGAACCCGAGACCATCGCGTTGAGGGCACCCATCTCCAGGCCGAACTCCATCAGGGCGCGCAGCCTCGGCATGAGCGACAGCGCCGCAGGCTCCAGGTCGTTGTGCATGGCGACGGCGACGCCGTGGACGTCACCGGAGCGGACGCTCGCGAGCAGGCCGTCCGACGGAGAGGGCTCAGGCACGCGGTGGCCCTCCCGCAGCCGGTCGCACTCGGCGTAGACGGCGGGCGTGGACAGCCCCTCGTGCGTCAGCGCGAACAACCAGTGGTAGGTGCCCGTCGCGAGCACCGGCACGATCTTCTCCCCGCGCCCGGTGCCGAGCGCGGTGCCTCCGGCGAGGGCGAACGGGACGTCTGAGCCGAGCTGCGCGGCGAGCTCCTCGAGCGTCGCGCGCGGCAGGCCGAGCCCCCAGAGCGCGTCGCAGGCGACGAGCGTCGCGGCGGCGTCGGCCGATCCGCCCGCCATGCCACCAGCCACCGGGATGGCCTTGCGAATCGCGATGGCGCAGCGGCCGTCGACGCCGTACGAGGTGGCCATGAGCTGCGCCGCTCGCCAGGCCAGGTTCGACTCGTCGCACGGCACGACGTCCGCGCCGAGCCCCGTCACAGTGAGCGAGAACTCGTCGGCCGACGTGACATCAACCTGGTCGAACAGGTCGACGGCATGGAACGTCGTCGCGAGGTCGTGAAACCCGTCGGCTCGGCGTGGCCCCACGCACAGCTCGAGGTTGACCTTCGCAGGCACCCTCACGCTGACGCGGGCGATCTGTGCGCTCGAAGCCGTCATGCCCCCACCCTATGCATGGACCGCCCTCCGGGCAGCCACCCGAGCCAACAGGCGCCGTCCGCCACAGTGTTGGGTGGGCATTGCGGCCGGAGGACGACTCAGTCCTGCGTCGCCGCCGCGTGGGCGGAGGCGATGGCGGCGAACTCGTCGATACCGAGGCGCTCGCCTCGCGTCCGCGGGTCGATGCCCGCCGCCACGAGTGCCGCCTCGGCCCGGTCGGCGCCGCCCGCCCAGCCGGCGAGGGCAGCCCGCAGCGTCTTGCGGCGCTGTGCGAACGCGGCGTCGATGCACGCGAAGACCTGTGCGCGCGTCGCCTCCGTCGTCGGTGGGTCACGACGCACGAGCGAGACGAGACCCGAATCGACGTTCGGGGCCGGCCAGAAGACGTTGCGTCCGACGCGGTCGGCGAGACGCACGTCGGCGTACCAGGCGGCCTTGACGCTCGGCACGCCGTAGACCTTGCTGCCCGGCTCAGCTGCGAGGCGCTGCGCGACCTCGAGCTGCACCATGACGAGCACGCGCTGCAGCGACGGGAAATGCTCGAGGAAGTTGAGGACCACGGGCACCGACACGTTGTACGGCAGGTTCGCGACGAGCGCGGTCGGTGCCGGCTCGAGCGAGTCGACCGTCATCGCATCCGCTTGGACGACGTTCAGCTTCGATGCGTGCTGCGGCGCGAACCGCTCCACCGTCGCGGGAAGCTGCGCCGCCAGGTTCGGGTCGACCTCGACGACGCTGAGATGCGCGACGGCCGGCAGCAGCGCGAGCGTCAACGACCCGAGCCCCGGGCCCACCTCGACGACGGTGTCGTCGGCCCCGACCCCTGCCAGGCGGACGATCTTGCGCACCGTGTTCGGGTCGATGACGAAGTTCTGCCCCCACGTCTTCGTCGGACGCACCCCGTGACGCTCGGCGAGCTCGCGGATGTCGGCGGCACTCAACAGGCCCGTCGTGTCGTCACGGCCTGCGGGCGTCGCGTCGTCGTCATGCATGACGCCAACCCTATCGGCACATGCGAAGACCCGGCCCGCCCCACGAGGGGACGAGCCGGGTCTTCATGACCGGGCGCGCGGTGCGCGTCAGGTGTCGATCAGGCTGCGTGGCCGCAGGCCCACGGCTGCAGGCCGCGCTGGGCGTAGACCTTGTTCGCGATGGCGATCTGCTGCTCACGGGTCGCGAGGTCGGCGCGCGGGGCGTAGGCGCCGCCGCCGGAGCCGAGCCACGTCTGGTTGTCGAACTGCAGGCCGCCGTAGTAGCCGTTGCCCGTGTTGATGTGCCAGTTGTTCGTCGACTCGCAACGAGCGATGCGGTCCCACATGCCCGAGTTGGCGGCGGCCGGAGCGGCAGCGCTCTTCTGCGTGCGCTGGGCCGACGAGGCGTAGGTGCGCTGCTTCGGCGCGCTCTGCTGCGTCACGGCCTTGCGGGCGGTCGAACGCGACACCTGGGTCTGCTGCGACTGCTGCGGCGCCTGCTGAACGGCCTGCTTCGTACCGATCGTGACGACGCGGCGCACGGCGTTGCGCGTGACGGTCGTGTCGATCACCTTGGAGGAGACGACCTTCTCGCCCTTCTTGGCGCTGCGGTACGTCACCGTCTCGGCGCCCGAACGGCCTTCCTGCGTCACCTTGGACGTGCCCTTGGGCATGTCGGCGCTGTAGACGTACTTCGTCTTCGCCGGGATCGTCTGGACCTGGCTCCAGTTGACGTACGTGACGGCGGGAGCAGCGGCCTTGGCGGGCGTGGCGGGCTTGGCCGGCAGAGCCTGACGGGCCTGCGAACGCGAGGCGCGCTCGGCCTGCGTCTGCTTCGGCGCAGCCTTCGTCGTGGACGGCTTCGGCGCAGCCTTCGTCGTGGACGG
>NZ_LSJT01000121.1:0-256 GCF_001556795.1 Dermacoccus sp. CCH2-D9 | reverse complement strand
CACCTGGCCCAGGTGAGGTCATGCCTGCGCGGGGTTGTTGAACGATGATCAGCGGCCCGGTGAGGGTGGGGTCCTCATCAACCGGACGACGTCAGCCATCTCGGTGGGACAGGCCGCGTCGCTGGAACAAAGCGCCCGATACACATGCCTACCCTCGGCTGTGAGGACATCGACGATCACGCCGTCCTCACCGACGGCCTCACCGCACATGGCGCACCGGGCGGTGTCCGTGCTGTCCGGGCTGCCCGCCTCGGAC
>NZ_LSJT01000120.1:0-9444 GCF_001556795.1 Dermacoccus sp. CCH2-D9 | reverse complement strand
CGCCTCGAGCGACCCCGCCGACGCGCGCCTGAAGGCACTGCTCGCGAGGCCACTGACGGACGACGCCGAGCACGCCGAGGCCCTCGAGCTGCTGCGCGCGCACCCCGCCATGGAGCAGGCCCGCGCGCACACGCTGACGACAGCGCGCGAAGCCGCCGCTCTCATCGACGAACTCGGCGAGGGCGAGGTGCAGGACGCGCTCAAGGAGGTTCCGCTGAGCGTCGCGACGCGTTCGGCGTGACGGGCGCCGGTGCGGGGAGAGTTGAGACCACGTGCTGACACCGCGCTCCGTCCCGAGGCGTGAACGCCGGGTGTTCAGCAAGTGACCATCTGGGTGTCGAATGTGGTGCAAGACACATGTCCAGTTCAGGGGGCGTTAGAGTCGCAGTTATGCCTCGGCTAGACATCGAAACGCGACGCGCGCAACTCATCCAGGCGGCCGTCGCGATCGCCCTGCGGGACGGCCTGGACAACACGACCGTCCGCCGTATCGCGACGGAGGCGGGCGTCTCGCTCGGCACCGTCCACTACTGCTTCGACAGCAAGAAGGCGCTGCTCGAAGCCATGGTCGAGTCGATCGCGACTCGCGACATCGAGGCGGCGTCACTGCCGTTGCCGGACGACGTCTCGCCCGTCGACGCCATCCGCGCCGCGTTCCGCTACTACTGGTCGATCAGTGGTGCGCAGGCGGACCGGCAGCGACTCGTCTACGAACTCGTCGCCTACCTCGTGCGTCAGGAAGACTCGGGCCCCGAACTCGCGCGCCGCATCTTCGCCACGAACTACGCGATCGTCCACGACTTCGTCGAGACCTTCCAGACACGCTGGTCGAACGACCTCGGCATCCCGACCGAGGTCGTCCAGCGCATGGTCATCGCCATGACGGACGGCGTCGCCCTCGCCTGGCTCGCCGACGGTGATGACGACAAGGCGCTCGCCGTCCTCGACGCCTTCGCCGGCCTGTTCGCCGACCGAGTGTCCGCGTGAGCGTCTTCGACACACCGTTGGGGCCGATCAGGGCGCCGACGGCCGTCCTCGACCGCGCGGCGTTCACGCGCAACCTGACGGCGCTACGCGACGTCGCGACCCCCGTGCCGCTGCGCATCGCGACGAAGTCGATCCGCGTGCGCGCGCTCATCGAGGAGGCGTTGCGCCACGACGGCGTCAGCGGTCTGCTCGCCTATTCGGTCGCCGAGGCGCGGTGGCTCCTGTCTCACGGGCTACGTGATGTGCTCGTCGCCTACCCGAGCGCCGACGTCGTCGCGATGCGCGCCATCGCCGACGACGAGGAGGCACGCGCCACCGTCACGCTCATGGTCGACTCGCCCGAGCACGTCGCGATGATCGCGCGCGTCGCCACGCAGGCGGGGGTCGTGCTGCGCGTGGCCATCGACGTCGACATGACGTTCAAGGTCGGTCCGTTCACCGCCGGAGCGCACCGGTCCGACGTGCGTACGCCCGAGGACGCCGTCAGCCTCGCGCAGTGCATCGAGCGGACGCCGGGCGTCGAGCTCGTCGGCTGCATGTTCTACGAGGCGCAGATCGCCGGCGTGCCCGATTCGACGCCCGGTCACCGCCTCATGAAGTGGGCGTCGATGCGCGAGATCGAGGGCCGCCGACGCGCCGTCGTCGACGCGCTGCAGGCGTACTCCGACCTCGAGATCATCAACGGAGGCGGCACGGGATCGGCGCACATCAGCGGGCGTGACGGCGTGCTCGGCGACATCGCCGTCGGCTCCGGGCTGTTCGCGCCGCGTCTGTTCGACGGCTACCGCGCGCTACGCACCGAACCGGCCTGCTGGTTCGTCTCACCCGTCGTGCGCAAACCCGACCCGCAGACCGCCGTCACGTATTCGGGCGGCTACATCGGCTCCGGGCCGCCGTCACGCTCGCGGGTGCCGGTGCCCGTGCATCCGCGTGGGCTCAAGTACTACGGCCAGCTGGGCGCGGGGGAGGTGCAGTCGCCGCTGCACGGAGCGTCCGCGCGCGGGTTGAGCATCGGCGACCACGTGTGGTTCCGCCACTCCAAGGCGGGGGAGATGTGCGAGCGGTTCGACTCGATCCTCGTCGTCGAGAACGGCGCCCTCGTCGACGAGGTCGCGACCTATCGGGGAGAAGGGCAGAACTTTGGCTGAGTGGAGCAACTGGGCCGGCAACGTGACGGCGACGCCGCGCGAGGTCGTCACGCCGCGATCGCGCGACGAGGTCGTTGCGCTCGTGCAGCGCGCCGCGGCGTCGGGCGGGCGGGTCAAACCGGTCGGTGCAGGGCACTCGTTCACGGCGATCGCGGAGCCCGTCGACGTCCAGGTGCGTCTCGATGCGCTGAGCGGCATCGTCGTCGACGAGGCGACGAACCGGGTGCGCATCAAGGCGGGGACGCACCTGTACGACCTCGTCGAGCGGCTCGCCGAACACGGGCTCGCGCTGCCCAACATGGGCGACATCGACCGTCAGACGATCGCGGGGGCGGTCTCGACGTCGACGCACGGCACAGGGCTCGGCTGGACCGGGTTCGGCGGCGCCGTCGTCGGCGGCGAGATGGTGACGGGCACCGGCGAGGTTCTGCGCTGGAGCGACGGCGGGGAGAACGCCGACCTCGTGCCGGCTCTCGCCGTCACGCTCGGGGTGCTCGGGGTGATCACCGAGGTCGAGATGCAGTGCGTGCCGGCGTTCACGCTGGCCGCGACGGAGGGCCCGTCGACGATGACGGCGGAGTTCGCCGGCCTCGACGCGACGCTCGCCGAGATCGACCACTACGAGTTCTACTGGTTTCCGCACACCGACAAGGTGATGACGAAGCGCAACGTCCGCGGGGGCGGTGACGCGGCGGTGAATCCGCTGCCGCGCTGGAAGGGACGACTCGAGGATCAGTTCCTGTCGAACACCGTCTTCGGGTGGCTCAACGAGCTCGCGGTGCGACGGCCGTCGCTCGTGCCGCGCCTCAACGACATCTCCGCCTCGACGCTGTCCGCGCGCGAGTTCTCGGATCGCTCGCACGCCGTGTACGCCTCACCGCGAACGGTTCGGTTCCGCGAATCGGAGATGGCCGTGCCGCTCGAGGCCGCAGAGCCGATCCTGCGGGAGATGCAGCGGTGGGTGGAGCGCACCGCCGAACCCGTCGCGTTCCCCGTCGAGGTGCGCTGGGCTGCCGGTGACGATCGCTGGATGTCGACGGCCAACGAGCGTGACAGCTGCTACATCGCCATCCACCAATACGTGAAGGCCGACCACCGCGCCTACTTCGCGCACTTCTGGGACGTCGCCCGCGAACTCGGCGCGCGCCCTCACTGGGGCAAGATGCACGACTACGACGCCGACTACCTGCGCTCGGTCTACCCGCGTTTCGACGACTTCGTCGCCCTGCGCGATCGTCTCGACCCGCAGCGGGTGTTCGCCAACCCGTATCTGGAACAGGTGCTCGGGGCCTGACGGCTGGGCGCACGGGGCCGAGCCGGGCCGAACACGAGCGAAATCGGTGGGATCGAGCGCTGCAGTGCTTGATCCCACCGATTCGCTCGATCGTGGTTGGTTGTCCACAGGGCGACGTCGTTCGCCCAGCACGCCGTGCCCTCGATGGGCGACAGTGTGAGAGTGAATCCGCCACCCGAGCTGCTGCGGCAGCGAATGCAGCACGGACCCCATCATCTGCACGTGAGTGAACTCGCCACCCATGGGCTGACGCATGACCACGTCCGACGCTGGGTCCGTGACGGTTGGCTCGAATCGCTCGGCAACGGCAGCTATCACATCGTGACGCCGCCGACGTCCGAGAATCCGGCGGTGTGGCGCCGCGAATTGGCGCGACGCCGTGTTGCCGCCACGCTCACGGCACTGCCAGACGTGCTTGCCCTCTATGACCGTCGCAAGGGGGGTGAGCATGGCGCGCGTCGTCGTCGATCTCGCGGACGCCCGGGTCGAGTCGCCGGGGGAGAGCCGGCTGCGCTGGTTGTGCCACACCTACGGGATCGCCTTGGAGCCGCAACACCCGATTCGCGACGAGACGGGCGGCGTCTTCGCCCGGGCTGATTTCCGGGTTGCAGTACTCGTGTCCTCATCGAGTTCGACGGGCTCGGCAAGTACGACAGCCCGCGCGCCCTGCAGGCCGAGAAGCTGCGTCACCTGCGTCTTGAGCGTCTTGGCTTCATCGTCGTGCGGTTGACGTGGCATGACCTCGCTGACCCGGCGCGCGTCGGCGCCATGATCCGAGTGGCTGCGTGTTCAGGCGGCGGCTGCGACGCGTCGGGCGCGGCGGCTGCGGGTGGCGTGCTGCAGCGAGTCGAGCGTCAGGGCGACGAGGGCGAGCCACACGAGGCCGAAGCCGACCCAGCGTCCGGCACTGATGTGCTCGCCGAGTACGAGCACGCCGCACAGCAACTGCATGATCGGCGTCATGAACTGCAGCAGCCCGATCGTCGTCAGCGGGATGCGACGGGCAGCGGCGGCGAACAGCAGCAGCGGGATGGCCGTCGCGACGCCGCTGAAGGCGAGCAGAACGCTGTGCGAGACGCCGTGCCCGCTCCACGTCAGATCCTTCGACGGCAGCACGAACAGCAGCAGCGCGGCGGCCAACGGCGCGAGGACGACGGTCTCCGCTGTCAGCCCTTCGAGGGCGCTGAGGTGGCCGCCGATGCGCTTCTTCATGAGGCCGTATGCGGCGAACGACAGCGCGAGGGAGATGGAGATCCACGGCGGGCTGCCGTAGTCGATCGCGAGGTAGACGCACGCGACGACACCGATCGCGACGGCGAGCCACTGCAGACGCCGCAGCTTCTCACCGAGCACGAGGACGCCGAGCATCACCGTCACGAGAGGGTTGAGGAAGTACCCGAGCGCGGCCTCGGTGACGTGGCCGCTCGTCACGGCGACGACGTAGATCGTCCAGTTCGCGGCGATGAGGAGCGCCGCGATCGTGATGGCGCCGAGCCTGCGCGCGTCCCTGAACAACCCGCCCAGGAAGCCCAGATTGCGGGTGATCGCCAGCAGGACGAGACACAGCAGCAGCGTCCACAGGATGCGATGGCTGAGGATCTCCCACGCGCCCGCCGGTTCGAGGGCATGGAAGTACAGCGGAAACAGACCCCACGCCAGGTAGGCGAGGAAGCCGTAGATCGTGCCTTGGCGCTGCTCGTCAGCCACGCTTCTCCATCGGTCGTCGGGCCGGGTGATCCCGGCGGGGCAGGTGACACCGGTCAGTGCATCAGAAATCTATCCATTCTCGGTTTTCGTCTCGCGCTGGATGTTCGTCTCACGCAGGCGCCGCGCCAGCCCTGACGCTCGGCGCACCGGGGTGCGCACCGCGTGCTCGATGGCGTCGTCCGTGCCGACGACGGTGAGGTGCGCACTCGCGCGGGTCAGCGCGGTGTAGAGCATCTCGCGCGTCAGCAGCCGCGAACTGAC
This sequence comes from Dermacoccus sp. CCH2-D9, assembly GCF_001556795.1. Lineage (NCBI taxonomy): Bacteria > Bacillati > Actinomycetota > Actinomycetes > Micrococcales > Dermacoccaceae > Dermacoccus > Dermacoccus sp. CCH2-D9. The sequence continues at coordinate 4,047 of NZ_LSJT01000120.1, read as the reverse complement.
CGGCGGCACGATGACCGTGACGTGCTCGGCCTGGCTGCCCTGCGCCTTGTGCACCGTCATCGCGTGCATCGTCTCGACGTCGGCCAGGCGCCACGGTGAGAACTCGGTGCGTTTCTTCGTCTCCTCGCCCGCCTTCTGCCCGCGGTCGACGAGGACGACGAGGTGCCCGCCCGCGTCGATGACGACGCCCGTGTCACCGTTGAAAAGCCCGAGGCTCGGGTCGTTCTTCGTCACGATGACGGGCCGGCCGACGTACATGCGGCCCGCCACGATGTCGACGCCCCGATCGGCGAGCGAGGCCTCGACGAGGCGGTTCCAGCGGGCGACACCGTACGGTCCGGTGCGGTGCGCGCACAGGAGACGGTGGTGACGCAGGGCGCCCAGCGCCGCGTCACGATCCCCGGCAGCGGCCGCCTGACGCAGCTGCCACGCCGATTCCGCGACGTGCGGCAGCGCGGCCAGGTCGACGTCGCCCTCGCTGAGGTGTTCGACGTCGCCGCGCCCACCGCGCAGCACCGCGGTGACGCCCGCGACCTGTTCGTCCGGCGTCGGCGCCGCGAAGGCCAGCGCGAGATCGCGGCGGGATTCGCTGAGCCGGTGATGCGTCGTGAGGCGCACGATCTGCGCGTCGTCGAGCCCGGAGACGAGGTCGCTCAGCACCGAACCGGCCTCGACGGATGCGAGCTGATCGGGGTCGCCGACGAGGAGCAGGCGCGCCGTCGGCTTGAGCGCTTCGAGCAGGCGCGCCGTCATCGCGAGTGACAGCATCGACGCCTCGTCGACGACGACGAGATCGTGCGGCAGCGGGTTGCTCGCGTCGTGCACGAAGCGCTGCGAGTTCGTGCGATCCCACCCGAGCAAGCGATGCAGGGTGATGGCGTCGGGGGCCGCGTCGGGGCCGACGCCGTTCTCACGCAACGACTCCGTCATGCGCGCCGCCGCCTTGCCGGTGGGAGCCGCGAGCGCAAGGCGTAGGTCGGCTCCGAGCCCCGCGTGGGCGGCGCGGATGATCGCAGCGAGCGTGTAGGTCTTGCCCATGCCCGGGCCACCGGTGAGGACGGTCAGCGATCGCGTCAGGACCGAGTGCACCGCTCCGCGCTGCGCGTCGTCGAGCGCGATGCCGGCGATGGCCGCGTCGGCCTCGGCCTGCGACTGCGTGGTGAGGGGAGCCAGCAGTGATTGCCGCTGTGCGATGAGGTCGGCGATGAGGTTCTCGTCGCGGTCGTGACGATCCATGATGAGCAGCGGCGGATCTGCGGCGTCCGCGCCGTCGCCGCGCAGGTGCACGACGCCTTGGTGCGCGAGCGCACTCGCACGCACGAGATCGGCGAGGGCCGCAGGGTCGGGCACGGCGATCACCTCGGCGAGCGTCGCCACCGCGAGGTCGACCTCGTCCTCCTGGTCACGCGCGACCTCGGCGCCCGTCTTGGCGACGCCTGTGAGGTCGAGCGCGCTCGATCCTTCTCGGGCCGCGCGTACGGCGAGAGCGAGCAGCGCGAGCGGCCACCCGTCGCGTTCACCCACGGCGCGGGCGATGCGACGGGCCACGAGTTCGTCGCCGCGGCTGACGAACTCGTGCTCGGCGAGGACGTCGAGTGGGTGGCGTCCGTCTGTGCGACCCGCGTCAGGTGCGACAACCGCCGATTCGGGCGCAGTCTCGACATGGTGGTCGGTCATCGCTGACTCCCTCGCTCGCGACCGTCGATGATGGCGGACAGCGCGACGACGAGCGCTGCCGGTGGGCGCCACGTGAAGACGCCGAAGGGGGTGTCGTCGTCACCGCGGGGCGTGTCAGCCCCCGCCATGCCACGCACATAGAGATACATGACGCCGCCGAGGTGGGTCTCGGGGTCGTAGCCGGGCAGGCGCCAGCGCAGGTAGCGGTGCAGGACGACGGCGTACAGAATCGCCTGCAGCGGGTAGGACGAGTGATTCATCGCCGCGGCGAGGGCCTCGGGGCCGTAAGCAGACAACGTGAGCGGGGCATCCGGATCACCCAGGCGGTTCGTCTTGTAGTCGACGACGAAATAGCGCCCGCCGTGACGGAACGTCAGGTCGATCGAGCCGGTCAGGTACCCGCGCAGCGTCTCCTCGCCGAGCAGGGAGGCCTCGAGATGGTCGGCGTAGGGACGCAGCGGGTCGTCTTCCGGCAGGTGACGGCGCAGGACGTCGGCGAACGCACGCAGGGTCGCCCGGGCGTGGGGGGTGTCACCGCCACCGAGGGGGATCTCGAAGTCCATCTCGGCGATGCGGTCGCTCATTGCGATCCGACGCAGGCACACGTCGTCGGCCAGGGGCCCGAACGGGGTGGCGAGCACCCCGCGCAGCGCTTCGACGAGGGCGTCGACGTCGACGTCGGCCGGCCAGCGCAGCTGTTGTTCGACGATGTGCCGGTGCAGCTCGGCGTCGAGGTCGTCGGCCTGGAAGTCGGCCTCCTCGAGCACACCGTGCACGAGCGAGCCGAACGTCGCGCCGAGCGGCTGGTCGTGCATGGGGGAGAGAGCGTCATCCCCCGGGACATCGGGCGCCGACGGTGCCTGCGGCAGCGCGAGGTCGACGTCCGGGTCGAGCTGGGCGCCGACGGCGTCGGGCTCGCTGACGACGCCCGCCAGCTCGTCGGCGCGCTCGCCGGCGGCCGACAGCGCGGAGTACGACGTGCGTCGCCAGGACGTGTCGACGAGGCGTGGGTCGAACCGTGAGAGGTTCATCTCGTCGCTCGAGACGGCGACGTGAACGGGCGTCGGCTTGGCGCCGGGCACGACCTCGGTGAGGGTGAAGGCCCGGTGTTCAGCCCAGGTCTGGAGGGTCTCGAACAGCTTGTCACCGCGCGGCAGGCCGTTCTGCTCGGTCGTGGTGATGACCTCGCTGCCCTTGTCGCTCGTGCGGCGCGTCAGCAGTTCTCCCAGCGACGCGGCGTCGGCGGCCTGACCGAACAGCAGCCGGTGCAGAGCGCTCTTCGAGGTACTGCGTGCCGTCGGTGCCCACCACAACACCACCTTGCTCTGCGCGCGCGTCATCGCCACGTACGCGAGGCGCATCTCCTCGCCGGAGGCCTCCTCGTGCGATCGCGACGCGTTGATGACGCCCGGATCGAACGAGACGACACGGCCCGCCTCGGTGTAGACGATGTCGGGAACCGAGCGGTCCTTGTCCCATCGGTTCCACAGCGTCGGCGCGAAGACGATGGGGTACTGCAGCCCCTTGCTCGCGTGGATGGTCGACAGTGTCACGGCCTGCGCGTCGGAGTCGAGACGCATGAGGCGCGCGTCGGCGGTGACCTTGGCATCCGCGGCGCTCTGCTCCTGCACCCACGCGACGAGCGCCGCGATGCCGCCGCCGGTCGCGAGCTGACGCTCCGTCAGCAACTGCGCGCAGTGCTCGATGTCGGTGACGTCGCGTTCGCCGCCGACGCGGGCGAGGAGGCGTTCGAGCATGCCGTGCGCTCGCAGCGCATCCACGACGGCGGGGATGCCGCCCTCGTCGAACTGCGCCGCGAGCGCGTGGACGAGTTCGGCGGATTCGTCGGCGTCGGCCGTCTCGAGTGCGTCGATGCGGGCGACGTCCCAGCCGATGAGGGGCGTCAGGCACGCCGCTCGCACGCGCTGCGCGCGATGGGGTTGTTCGAGGGCGAGCAGGAGCTCGAGCCACCAGGCCCCGGCGCTGCTGCGCAGTACGGAGTCGCCACTCATCATCACGGCGGGGATGCCGGCGGCACGCAGCTGCTCGCGGACCTGGAGCAGCTGTGCGTGGGTGCGCGCGAGGACCGCCATGTGGTGCGGCGCGAGCGGCGCGTCGCCGAACGTCGTCCCGCTCGCCAGCAGCTCGCTGGCGCGCACCGCGAGGTCGTGCGCGACGGCGCTGCGCGCGCCAGCTGCGGGCAGCGGGTCACCGTTGACCCAGCGCATCTCGATCGGCGCGGCGTCGCCGACGAGGCGGGACGTCTCGCGGTCGGCGGTGACGGGGTGCGCGACGATGCCGGGCGAGAGCGTCACGTTGCCCATGAGGCGGCCGAGGGCGTCGACGAGCGGGCCGTCGCTGCGGTAGTTC
>NZ_LSJT01000012.1:0-1180 GCF_001556795.1 Dermacoccus sp. CCH2-D9 | reverse complement strand
GTCAACTTGCCGAGGCGGGCTTGGCGTCGTCGGCGGTGGTAAGTCCGTTCGGTCCAGGTGACGATGGCCAGCCTCAGCTGGTCGCGGGTGTCCCAGGTTCGGCGGTCCAGGACGTTCTTCTGCAGGAGTGCGAACCAGCTCTCCATGGCGGCGTTGTCCGCGCTCGAGCCGACTTGTCCCATGGATCCGAGCAGGTCGTGCCGGGACAGGGCGCGCAGGTACTTGCGGGACCGGAACTGGGACCCGCGGTCGCTGTGGACGATGCAGCCGGCCACGTCGACGCCCGCTCGGGCGCGGGTGTCCACGGCGTGTTCCAACGCCTGCACGGCCAGGCGGGCCTTCATCCGCGAGCTGATGGAGTACCCGAGGAGCCGGTTGGACCACACGTCCTTGACGGCGCACATGAACACCTTGCCCTCACGGGTGCGGTGCTCCGTGATGTCGGTCAGCCACAGCTGGTTCGGGCCGGTCGCGGTGAAGTCACGCTGGACGCGGTCATCGTGCGCCGGCGGGCCGGGCCGGCCCTTCTTCGCGCGCTTCTTCCCGAACACGCTCCACCACGCGTTGCTCGAACAGATCGCCCACGCGGTGCGGTCGCACATCTCCTGCCCGGCGTCGCGGGCCTCGTCAGCTAGGAGGCGGTACCCGAACTCCGGGTCGTCACGGTGTGCATCGAACAACGCGTTCGCGCGGTGCGCTTCCACCCAGTCGGCGTCGGTCACGGGGTTGGCCAGCCACCGGTAGTACGGCGCCCTGGCAAGTTTCAGGACCCGGCACGTCACCGTCACAGGCACCCTGATCGGGGCATCCTGGGCGGCCAGCTCACGGACGAGCGGGTACATCATTTTCCCGGCAGGTTCGCCTGCGAGAGGTACGCCGCAGCGCGGCGTAGCACCTCGTTCTCTTGCTCGAGCAACCGGATCCGACGGCGAGCCTCACGCAACTCACCAGAGTCGCTCACCGCGGCGGCGGGTTTGTTCCCGTCCTGCCGGTCAGCGATGGCGATCCAGTTCGTCAGGCAGGACTCCGAGATCCCGAAGTCCTTCGCGATCTCCTTCAACGTCGTCCCGGCCTCACGAGAGCGAGCGACCTCGATCACGTTCTGGCGGAACTCCTTGGGGTACGGCTTGGGCATGGTGCACATCCTCTCCTGCGGCACCGAACGGCACCACAGAGTCGA